>NZ_VPEK01000009.1:0-103143 GCF_013417145.1 Acinetobacter sp. YH16044 | reverse complement strand
AAATATTAAAGTGACGGAAAATAGCAAGTAACTTGGACCAGTGTTGATCATTTAGCATTGTTCGAGGCATAGCGAGTGTAAAATTGGGTTTGGCGATTTAATTTTACTATCTCGCTATTTTTTTAATCAACAAATGTCAACAGACCCTAAACTAGATATTTAAAATAATTATAATTTGGATGACTTTCGACATAGACATAATTCTGTTTTTGATAGAATTTTGCAGCATTTTTAAGCTCAGTATTTAAGCACAGTGCAGAAAAGTGTTTTTTTGCACCCTTTTCCAATTCCACCAATAGCTGCTTACCCACGCCATGCTGACGATACTGCGGATGCACATAGAAACGGCGAACTCGTCCAATCCGTTCTTCTACACCAGTATCACCCCATTGCTGATTTAAACCGCCACAAGCAATTAATTTATCGCCATCATAAGCAAGCAATAATTGCTCACCCGTTTGGTCAAAACGATTTTTACCACTTTGATATTCTTCAATTAAACGGTGTATAAATGTATAGCCTTCATGCTGCGCCAAAGCAGCAATATTTTCGATTTGAGCAGGAAGTTGCTCTGCTGGACGAATCGTAATTTCCATATATTCACACTTTTAATCTGTTATCTATTTATGATGACCAAATCATCTTGATTCAGTCTGAACACCCTATAGCTCTATAAAAGTAAAATTTTTCGATTTGCACAATAGCAAAGCTGATTAAAACGGCAACTAATTCAAAAAAAATGTAAAAATATAATGGATTTGCCCGATTTTTATACACACTTGTCCTTTAATTGAATTTTTTTCAACAAACTACAGCAATCCTGAGCATTCGTGTAAACTTAGCACTTTCATTTTTTTGATGTGAACATACAACATGGCAACTGTTGACCTTTTTGCAATTGGTAATGCACTTATTGACCAAGAATTTAAAGTCTCTGACGAATTCCTAATTCAACACAATCTGCAAAAAGGTACGATGCAACTGACAGATGGCGATACTCAAGCAGCCCTTTATAACAATCTAAAAGCCACTCAAGAATATAAAGGTCAAGCTTCTGGTGGTTCTGCAGCAAATACAACGGTTGCTTTTAGTGCTTTAGGCGGAACTGCATTTTATGGTTGTCGTGTCGGCAATGATGACTTAGGTCAAATTTACCTAAATGGTTTAAACGACGCTGGCATCCAAACTGCAACTCAATCAATCAGTGAAGGTGTAACTGGCACATGTATGGTATTGGTCAGCCCTGATTCTGAACGTACGATGCATACTTACCTCGGTATTACTGCGGAATTGACTGATAGCCAAATTGATTTTGGCAGCTTAAATACTGCGAAATGGTTATATATCGAAGGTTATCTTTCAACATCAGACAGCGCACGCCTTGCGGTAAAACAAGCACGCCAAATCGCCAAAGCCAATGGTGTACAAATTGCATTGACCTTATCTGATCCAGCAATGGTGCAATATGCACGTCAAGGTCTAGATGAATTACTCGATGATGGCGTGGACTTATTGTTCTGTAATGAACAAGAAGCACTGATGTATACAGAAACAGATCATTTAGATGCTGCACTTACGAAATTGCAATCACTAAGCAAACACATTGTCATTACATTAAGTGCCAAAGGTGCCTTAATTCATAATGAAGCCGCAACATTTACCGTGCCAGGTCGTAAAGTTACCGCAGTAGATACCAATGGTGCTGGTGATGCTTTTGCTGGTGCTTTCCTATATGCACTCAATGCAGGTCATGACTATCAAACGGCTGCTGAACTTGCCATCTTGATCTCAAGTGAAGTTGTGGCTCAGTTTGGTCCACGCCTAGCAGTTGAAGACTATGCTCAGCTTTTACAATCATTTCAGAAGGAATGTGCTTAATGTTTAAAATTTGCATGACGGATGATGTGCCTGAACGTGAAGCACGATCATTCGAAACGCCTGAAGGTGAAACGATTTTTATCACCCAACGTGATGGCATGTTTTACGCTTATCAAAATAACTGCCCACACTTGCACGTGGAACTTGAGTTTCTTGAAAATCAGTTTCTAGATCGTGACCAAGAGTTTATTGAGTGCTCAACACACGGCGCACTGTTTATGGTCGACTCTGGGGAATGTATTTCTGGCCCATGCCAAGGTCAAGCCCTTGAAAAAGTGAACATTAACGTGCATTCTGACGGTGGAATCTACCTCACAGAAGAATAAACACTGGAATACAACCATGTCCGCATTTTTAACAGACTATAACTTAATACCCTTTCATTTAAGTTTATTGGCCGTACTGTTATTGGGCATGGTTGAAACCATTGGCTATTACATCAATATTAGTCCTAGCCAAGTTTTGAAAAGAATTGCCCCACAGCGCATACAAGAATTGGCATTATTGAATGTCAAATTTTCCAAGACTCTGATTTTGTTCTTTCTACTGATGAATTTTAGCTTTGCAGGCTATGTACTTCAGTTCTGTATTCACGCTAAAGAAGGTCAATTCGTTCCCGCTTATTATCTTATTTTACCTGCGTTGATTATTGCCATATTCTTTACGGTATTTATGATTCATTGTTTGGATCAGGTTGTACCGCCCAAATATAAAAAACAAACCGTTAACCTACTGGGTCGTCTAGCAACCATTTCAAGTGGAAATGCCCGTCCCGGCTTTTCGGCTCAAGCGCGTGTGCGTGATGAGTTTGGTCAACTACATTATGTGCAAGTTGAACCAGAGTTTGGTGAGTTAGAATTTCAGTCAAAAATCATTTTGATTCGTCAAAAAAAATCACACTATATTGGCAAAAAAATCAGTGTGTCGAACCGTTTATTTAATCCATCTTAGCGTCACATTGTTATCATTTTTCAAATCATAAAAAAGCCAGAATTCTCTGGCTTTTATTCAATCTAATACCATCAAATAATATTGTGATTAACGCTTAAGAAAACCTGAGACCAAATTCATCACTTGTTGAATATCAGCATTCGCTTCTTGCTGATTGGTTTGTCCAGCTTGTGGCGTCAATGAGTCAATAATTTGTGGCAATACCGTTGAAATTGCACTATACACATCTTGTTTCTGAGTTTGTGTTTCTTGTGCAACTTGCTCCACTTCGGCATCATCAAATAAATTTTGTACTTGTTGATTATTCACAGCAGCATTATCGCCAGGGCCTGTAGATACCCAATCATCAACCTGACTGCTCAAGCCCTGTCCACGTAATTTATCCAAAGCACCTTGTAGGCCACCTTGTTTTTGAATCCAAGCCAGCACCAGAGGTAACACTGCTACTAAAATGGTTGAAGCATTGCCACCACTACTACGTTGCTGCGGCTGCGCTGCACCACCTAGTTGGCCCAACACAGAGCCAAGAATTCCACCCAAACCACCCGCTTGGTTTTGAGCATTGTCTTGGGTATTTTGAGTGCCTGCATTTGCACCCAATTGACCCAGCACCGAACCTAAAATACCGCCCAAGCCACCTTGTTGATTTTGATTGTTTGCACCACCAAGGGCCTGCTTTGCTAAAATCTCAACAATATTATTTAAATTTGTCATTTTATTTTTCCCAGTGAAACCTAGATAAACTTAATTACAGCATACGTGGGAAAAGACAAATTTTTCATAAATGTTTGTTAATTTTTTGCAATTTTTCACAGGCTAAGTATTTGTTACCAACGGAATTTATCCCAGTTTTCAGGATTTGCCCAAAATTTAGAGTTAAACCAATCTGGAATATGTTTATAAGTCAAAATATTAAACTGCCATAAAGCAAAATCACTTTCATGCGTGGTTTTATCAATGAGCTGAGTAAAGCCTAAAGCACGTAATAATTGTTCATCGTGTAATTTACTCACCACCACGATGCGTTTAGCAAATAGGTCTCGTAATTTTACCAACATCTGCGTTTTCTGCTGCTGATCCAAACTCAACATGGTTTCAGTATCAAGAATCACAAATCCAAGGTCAAAACGCTGGGTAAAAGGCAGATTTAAAAACTCAGTTACGTTAAAATGTTGCCATTGAATTGGATGAAATTGATTGTATTGCTCAAGATCTTGACCAATGCAGATTGCGGTTGAAATGGGCTGCTCTTTTGACAAATCGTCTAGCATAGAAGTGATGACATTTTGTTCAGCCATTGACCGCATCCTTAATAATGAAGTGAGTATTCGTATGGAACTACAAGGCATTTGCCATAAAATGCATGCAGGTCTTAAAGACCTTAGTGTAACTGATCAACATACACACAAGGCAAATGTTGAGTATAAATTTATTCTAGATCGCTCAGAAGTTGATCTACCGTTTAGCCTTGGCCAAGAAATTGAAATCGAAGCCACGGGAAATATCTACTGCATTTCTTGCGGCGCAAAAACGCCTAAATCGTATTCACAAGGTCATTGCTTCAAATGCATGAAGACTAAGGCTTCTTGTGATATGTGCATTATGAAGCCTGAAACCTGTCATTATCATCTCGGGACTTGCCGTGAGGATGATTTTGCCCATGAAGTTTGCTTTCAACCGCATATTGTCTATTTAGCCAATTCGAGTGCCCTAAAAGTGGGGATTACCCGCTTGGGTCAAATGCCTACACGTTGGCTAGACCAAGGTGCGACGCAAGCTTTGCCTATTATGAAAGTTGGTTCACGTCGCTTATCTGGTAAGCTTGAAGTCATGTTTGGTACGCAAGTGGCCGATAAAACCGATTGGCGTAAATTGCTCAAAGGTGAAGCAGAACCAATCAACCTGATCGAAATTCGCGACCAATTGGTAGAAGAATTCGCACCAAAAATTCAAACCATTCGCGAAGAATTTAGTCAAAACTTAGAGTTTAATGAAACTGTTGAACTGCTAGAAGATGAGTTGCCACGCCAATTTATCTACCCGGTAGAAGAATATCCTGAAAAAATCAAATCGCATAATTTGGACAAAACACCGATTATTCGCGGAAAATTACAAGGGATTAAAGGTCAGTATCTGATTTTGGATACCGGTGTGATTAATATTCGAAAATACACTGGCTATGAAATTAAAGTACGTACTTAAATCGACTCAAAGTATCTAATTAAGTTTAAAAAAGCGAGATATTTCTCGCTTTTTTACACCTACTCTACCAATCTGATTCATTGAACAGTTGAAAGAAACTTTAAATATGGCAACGCCATTAACTGCTCCGCTTCTAAGATTGGCATATGACCAACATGGTCTAAAATCAGAGGCTTTTCGGCTTTTTTAAATAAGCTTTTCAGTTCTTCTACCACTTCAACATTGATAATCTGATCTTGCTTCCCCCAGATAATGAACACAGGTGCATCAATGCCTCGTGCAGCCAAAGCAAAGGACTCTGGTGTATACAAGGTGGCCATTTTTTGCAGTTGCTCCACCATTTTATTGGTTTGCTTAGACTGAACTATCATCAGCTTTTCTTGCCCAGTTTTTAATTCTTGTGGAATAAAAGGCGGAGATTGCATCACGATCTTCATCACGCGATCAAAATCACCAGTTTTTCTGACCACTAGCTCTGCAAGCTTTGCCGTATCTTTTAGATACGCTGTATTGCTCGACTTAAAGACACCAGCCGAATCCACCAACAATAAAGATTTCACTTCTAAGGGATACTGAGCGCTATAGAGCATGGCAATTGCACCACCCATCGAATGCCCTGCGATATGTAAATTTGGATCAAACTTTGCAGCATCAATAAATCGTCGTAATTTTTCAGTTAAATTTGGAATTGATAGATCAAATTGATCTGCGACAATAGTTTCTCCATGTGCTGGCAGATCTGGAATAATGACATGATAATTGGGCGTTAAATAACGGGCAACTCGGTTCCAATTATCACGCGTGCCTGACAAACCATGCAGCAACAGTAGCGTCGGTTTTCGTGGATCTCCTCCTTCACTGTATGTCCATTCGATTTCATTATTTTTGACTTTTTTACTACTCAAGCCCGCCCAAGCTCTTTCCTGCTCTAAAACTTTTTGAAAGTTTAGTTCTGCAGCTTGAATACTACTGGCAACGCAAATCGTTAGTAGCATCTGTATCATGTGTTTAAAATAATGATCCATCCATCGCAATAACGGGTTCTTTAAACGTTTACATTGAGGCATATACAGAGATATCATCCACTTAATCCTTTGTCGTGATGAGTTATTTTTTTCATATTATTTTTTGAGAACACCAATCTACGATGCTAGAGTCAATATTTCATTTGCCAAATCTTTTAAATAAAAATTATATCTGTCAATTTAAACCAAAAAAAACCAGCTCGGAAGCTGGTTCATATTTCTAAGCAAGCCAATCAGACGGTGTCAGTGGAGCTTCAATGAGTAAGCTTGGATATTCAAGCGCAGGAAGTATAGCGGGCGGATTTGAAACGTCGCTGCCCAATGCGATCAAATCCTGTTCATCGGTGTGCAATACAATTGGGACTTCATTCGCATCCTGTAAAAGCGTATCTAGATTGATCACAGATTGAATCGGCTCAATTTGACTGTCATTTTGGTTTTCACTTTGCTCATCACTTGCCAATAAAATCTCTGTAAGTTCAACAGATGATTCAGGTTGTGCAAGAAACAGTTTAGCTATTGAGATTTCAGGCGATTGAACACCACGACTGTCCTCCGCCACGATTGTTGCAAAGCCACCATTTTGAATCGGGTTATCCATCGACCAAAAACCACTTTCATTGGCATACGTCACGTACTCTTGACCATTGGCTGTCACAATGATTTTAGCCTGTTGAAATGCATTGCCTTCGAGTTTTTCAGTATTTAGCGTCACTTCTGGCGCCGGCAGTAGATAGCTTGGATTTTCAGGCGAGGTCTGAATAAATGGAAATACCAAGCCAATCGCAGGAGATTGCTGACCAAATTGATCTTCCACAACAATCATCAACATGCCACCATTTGCCACTGGATTTTCTATTGACCAATCACCATTTTCATCGACCTGAATACGATAGACCGCTTGATCCGACTAAATCACAACAGTCGTATTTGGTGCGGCAGTACCTGATATCACCGCGCCAGACTCTAAAATCGTAACAGCTTGCGGTAAAATGATTTGCGCTGTATGCAACGCCTCAGAACGATTACCGTCCTGATCAATTGCCACAACACTTATTGCACCTGTGGTCGTTAAAGGATTGAGCATCGACCAATCGCCATTTACATCAGCAACTGTTATAAACTCTTGCTCACCATAGGTCACAACCACCGTATTTCCTGCATCAGCTTTACCAACCAAATATTCGCCTTTTTCAATTATTTCCGGCATCTTGGGTAGCACACTTGGCTCTGCAATTGGAGCAATCATTATTGCCTCTGAGCGTAAGCCATGATGATTTACCGCATAAATTGTGGCAACTCCACCATCCTTCAGTGGATTATCAATCTGCCGATGTCCTTGTTTATCCACTTTGACACGTGTAACAGTTTCACCGACCGAAATGATCACCCATGTTTTTGGCTCTGCCGTGCCAGTTAAAAGGTCATTTAGTCCTGTCACTTCTGGTGTTGAGGGAATATGCTGATGCTGTGATTTTCCCTGAATCAGCAACTGCTTTATTTCAACTTGTCCCAAAATGTTTTTTAAAATACCGTTTAAATCTCTCATCTTTTGCATAATACCCTCAAATCACATCATTATATTTATTTGGGAAAATGCCTTCCCAAACTCAATTTAAGAGAATTATTTAAATAGTCAATTTTATTTAATCTTTGTTTTTAAAAGTTTTTCTTAAAGTGTGATGCATTAAACTTAAACATAAAAAAACCAGCTCGAAAGCTGGTTTTTTTTAAAGCTGCCTTAATTATTTAATTTTGGCATGATCTTTTAGATAACGTGTGTAGTCATCAAATTCTTGTTGACCACGAAGCTGTTGATAAAGTTTTGTTAACTCATCTAACTGCTCACCCGTTAATGCCGCATCAGATTGTTTGTTCACTGCAGTCACAGCAACCACAACCAATTCATTTGGTAGATTAGTCGTAGTAACAGACCAATGACCTGCTTTCGGCGCTTTTACACTAAATGCAGCACGTTGAATTTCGCGTTTTAACAAACCATCCGCACGAGTGAATGTACCCGCATTTTCAAAGTTTAAACTGCCTTTTGCAACTGAAGCAGCAGGTTTTGCAGCAAACTCTTTTAATGTCGCTTGAATCTGGGCTTTTGCAGCATCAGACGCTTTCTTTTCAATCAACTGAGTTTTCACATGCGCTTTCGCTTCAGCTAAGGTTTGAACACCCGCAGCATGATAGTTACGCACTTTCACCCAAACCACATCACCGTTTTTCAACTGAATGCTCGATGAAACATTACGTTCACCATTTTTAACATCATCGTTAAACAATTTAACTTTGACGTTTGCATCACTTAAAACTGGATGTTGCGATGCTAATGTTAAGCCATTCAATGATTGTACTTTTACGCCTTTCACTTCTTGACCCACGACATCAAGGGCATCACTGCTCACGACCATGTCATTGAGGCTGTTTACAGTGTCAGAAAAAACATTGGCTTTTTTCGAAGCAGCAACTTCAGCTTGTAGACGTGCCTTTTCCTGTTCAAATGAAGCCACTTTTACAGCTGGTGCCACTTTTTCGATCAAGTGATAACCACTGTCTGTTTTCACTGGAGCAGTCACTTGACCAGCTAGAGCACCTTCAACTGCTGCATCAAATGCATCACCAAATACACCTTTTTCATAAGCAACCAGTTCACCACCTTTTGCTTTAGATTCCGGATCTTCAGAGAATTGCGCTGCAGCTTGGTCAAAGCTTAAACCCGCTTTAATTTTAGCTTGAACACTTTCAGCCAGTTTTTTAGCTTCGGCATCTGAACGATTGTCCGCAGTGATCATGATGTGCTTAACGAGTGGTTTAACTGACTTCTGTGCATTCTCAACAAAGCTGTTATACGCTTCTTTCAATTCAGCATCAGTTGCAGCTTCTACTGGTGCAGTAATATTGGCAGGTGTTAATACGACAAAATCTGCATCAACACTGGTTGCTTGCTTAAATTTGTTTTTATGCTGCTCATAATAAGCCGCAATTTCAGCATCAGATACTTTTACATTTTTCTTGTAATTTTCAAGATTAATGCTCGCCAACTGAATACTACGTTGTTCCGTTTGTAAGTTCGCAATTTGCAAGATATCAAGCTTACTCACCAATGCATATTCCATAAATGTTGTAGACAACATTTTTAAAGCATGGTCTTTACGTAAATTATCAATGAATGTGCGATTCGTCATACCAATCGATTCGAGGTATCGCGCAAACGCTTCATCAGAAAATTGACCATTGACTTGAAAGCTTGGCTGTTGATGAATCATTTGCACAATTTGTGCATCACTCAAGCTAATGCCTAATTTATCAGCTTGTTGCAATAGCAATTGGCGTGAAACCAAAGTATCCATCGCTTTATTGCTAATGAAATTTTGATTCAATAATGTTTCATCACCCTGAGCATATGCCAGATATTGTTCTTTTAATGAGTTCGTCAGTGCTTCGAGTTCTTTTTGAGAAATTTCAGTACCGTTTACAGTCTTTGCTGCATCTTTAGATCCACCACTAAAATATCCTTCAATACCTACAAGTGCTAAAGGGGTCAAAAACAAAACGAGCAAGACCTTGCCCAGCCAACCCTTAATGACTTTACGAAACGATTCCATAAGTATTCCAATATTTTATTTGCGGTGAATTTTAACCGAAAACCCGAGATGAATGAATGCGATATATCAATTAATCACATTTACCAATAAAAAACGCGCCAAATAATGGCGCGTCTCATGTGCTTAATAAGATTAAGCTACAGAATCTTTCAAGCCTTTACCAGCTTTGAAGCTAGGAACTTTGCTTGCTTTGATTTCTAAAGTCGCACCAGTTTGTGGGTTACGACCAGTACGTGCAGCGCGTTCTTTAACGCTGAAAGTACCAAAACCAACTAAAGTAACTGTATCACCAGCTTTCAATGCATTGGTAACTGCAGCAATTGTAGCATCTAAAGCTTTACCGGCATCGGCCTTAGATAATCCCCCATTTTCGGCAATTGCATCAATTAATTCTGATTTATTCATGAAAATTACGTCCTCTTAATATCGTTTATTTAAGGTTCAAGAATTTGTATAAAACGCCATAACGCCTTTATAGCAATGCTTTAGGGTTAAACGCAATACTCCTCAACCTCTTTTTATAGAATTTTTTGACGAAAAAAACCTTGAAAATTCGATAATAGTAAAAAAGTTAGTGTTTTTTTAGTATTTCGGCCCTCAGTTGGGCATTTTCTTCGGCCAATAGGTCAACTTTAGTATGTAATTGAAGTATAAGCCTTTCTACGTGCTGTAAATCCTTTACAGTCACCAATCCTAAACGGTTTAAGGAATGATTAACACCATTATCTAAAATTTTTTCTACTTTATCTTTCGTATCAGTTACAGATTCTTTGGCTTTTTCTGAAACTTTTTCGACAGTTTGATCTGCAATATCAATCGTTTTGGACTCAAGCTCCTCTCCAACTTTGACTAAAGAGTCAAAAAGCTTATTTCCTTCACCCTCAGCACGTGAAAAAGCACCTAATCCAGCCAACCAAATCTGTTTGGTATATTTGCGAAAATCCATTTTAGAGCGACGGTCAGAATGACTACGTACGCGAGTTTTAGCCGGCTTTTCTGCTTTTTCTTGTGCATCATCAATTATGCTTTCTGTATTTTCCATAATCCGCACTTCTCCTGATTATTTTATGTGCACAGCAACATGTGATTCTTCATTTTAACAACATAATAGCAAACATATGACTTGATAGATTGATTAAACTGTTCTACAAAGCTGGTGAATTACCAACTTTTTGGTATATTCTAAGTTCCTCTAGAGCAGGATGCTCAGTTTCCAGTGCTTTCAGATTTTAACAAGGACATTTTTTTTATGAGTGATACGCAACAAACACAAGCTCAACCACATTTGTTGCTTACTATGACCCTGATTGTTTTAGAAACGATTTTTACTTTCATTTTAAAACATGACCGTGTTGTAGCATTACAAGCTAAAAAATTTGTTGATCAAAAAGTCGCACTGAAAATAAATAGCTACATCCCTTATTTTGACTTTTATGTTCAGTTTACTGAGCACGGTATTCTGTTCGACACGAAATCTCCAGATAAAGCCATCGACCTTGATGTCCGCACGACATTAATGGATTTGGTGAAAATTTTTGTATTTGGTAATCGTAAAAGCATCAAAACCATGCGGATCGATGGTGATGTGGTTCTGAAAGATGAATTTCGCGATCTGGTTTCATCATTTAGTGTGCCGAAAATTTTATCTGACTGGAAACACTGGCTGTCTGAACCTGTCGAAGAAAACGATATCGTTGCGTCTAAAAAACGTATTGCCCCACTTTTAGAAAAAATTGAACAGCAACGCTCTAAAATCAACACACTGCAAGTTGAAGTTAAACAATACAAAAACCGTATTAAGCGTATCGAACGCCGTCAAAAGCGGATTAATTTCGCTTTTAGTCTAATATCTGTTCTTTTAATAACGTTATTAGTGTATAATGTGTGGTTCAAATAAATATATAATTTTTCAGACAAAATAAAACAAATAAACAATCTCAAAAAAACTTGACTATTTTAGTCAGGATTCATAAAATCTGCACATCTAGACTTAACATGTGTATCGAATCATGCGCTTAACAACTCGCGGTCGCTACGCAGTGACTGCTCTACTTGATCTAGCTTTGCAGCCAACTGAACAAACGATCACTCTTGCAGAAATTGCAGCTCGTCAAACCATTTCAGTGGCCTATCTTGAGCAGTTATTTGCAAAATTAAAGCGTCACGGCTTAGTTTCCAGCATCCGTGGAGCAAACGGTGGTTATCACCTTGCTCGTAGTGCTGAAGACATCACTGTTTTGGAAATTATTGAAGCTGTAAATGAAACAGTTGATGCAACCCGTTGTGACCACAAAGGCAACTGCCAAAATGGTGCAATGTGCTTGACTCATGATTTATGGCAGGAACTCTCCCACCACATTGCCGATTATCTTGCAAAAATCACCCTTGCTGACCTTGTAGCACGCGATAACGTTCAAACCGTATCTATTCGTCAAAATTCAGCAAACTTTGATTCAGCCCTTTTATCGGTTACAGGTATTTGACATGAAGCGTCCTATTTATCTTGACTATGCAGCAACTACACCTGTAGACCCTCAAGTCGCAGAACGTATGATGGAATGTCTAACGTTTGACGGTACTTTTGGTAATGCAGCTTCTCGTTCTCATGCTTACGGCTGGCAGGCAGAAGAAAAAGTAGAATATGCACGTGAACAAGTTGCTAATCTAGTAAAAGCTGATCCACGCGAAATCGTTTGGACTTCTGGTGCAACTGAATCTGACAACCTTGCGCTTAAAGGTATTGCTCAGTTCTATGCATCTAAAGGCAAGCACATTATTACAAGTAAAATTGAACATAAAGCAATTCTTGATACTTGCCGCGAGCTTGAAGAAGAAGGCTTCGAAATTACTTATCTTGAGCCAGAAGCAAAAACAGGTTTAATCACACCTGAAATGGTTCAAGCAGCCCTTCGTCCAGATACAATTCTTGTATCTTTGATGATGGTGAACAATGAAATCGGTACAACTACAGATGTAGCTGCAATCGGTGAATTGACTCGTGCAAACAAAACTTATTTCCATGTAGATGCTGCGCAAGCTGCTGGTAAAGTAGAAATTGATCTTTCAACAATGAAAGTTGATTTGATGAGTTTCTCTGGCCACAAAATCTATGGTCCTAAAGGTATTGGTGCTCTTTATGTACGTCGTCAACCACGTGTACGTATTAAAGCGCAAATGCACGGTGGCGGTCATGAACGTGGTATGCGTTCAGGTACGCTAGCGACTCACCAAATCGTGGGTATGGGCGAAGCGTTCGAACTTGCAGGCAAAAACTTACATGCCGAACAAACTCGTATTCGTGTACTTCGTGACAAACTTTGGAATGGCTTGCAAGGTCTTGAACAAGTCTTCCTGAACGGTCACCCAGAATACAACGTTGCAAACTATCTAAACGTCAGCTTTAACTTCGTTGAAGGTGAATCGTTAATGATGGCACTTAAAGATTGCGCAGTATCTTCTGGTTCTGCATGTACATCAGCAACTTTAGAACCATCCTATGTACTTCGTGCATTGGGTCTTTCAGATGAATTGGCTCATAGCTCGATTCGTTTCAGCTTTGGTAAATACACCACTGAAGCCGATATTGACCATGTACTTGAAATTACCAAAGCAGCAGTTGAAAAACTACGTGATCTTTCACCGCTTTGGGATATGTACAAAGAAGGTATCGACCTTAATTCTGTAGAATGGGCTGAACACTAATTCATCCCGGTGAGATAGCTTTTATTTTAAGGCTATCTCATTGATTAACGTAATTTCACCCCCATATTAATCTTAAGGCTGACCCCGAGGTTTGGAGAAGCGTCATGGCTTATAGCGAAAAAGTAATTGATCATTACGAAAACCCTCGTAATGTTGGTGTTTTAGACAAAAATGCAGAAAACGTTGGTACAGGTATGGTCGGTGCACCAGCTTGTGGCGATGTTATGCGTCTACAGATCCAAGTTGATGACAACGGCGTAATTGAAGAAGCTCGCTTCAAAACTTACGGTTGTGGTTCAGCAATTGCATCTAGCTCATTAGTAACAGAGTGGCTAAAAGGCAAAACTCTTGATGAAGCTCAAGCAATTAAGAACATTGATATTGCAACTGAACTTGCACTTCCACCAGTAAAAGTACACTGCTCTGTACTTGCTGAAGATGCAATCAAAGCTGCTGTAGAAGACTACCGTAGCAAGAAAGTAAAAGCTTAATTGTTTACGTGTTTTAAAAAAGATTAACGGAGTTTTCATGATTCATTTAACTGAAAATGCTGCAACTCATATCAGCAATTACATCAAGAATCGCGGTAAGGGTGAAGGCATTCGCGTTGGCGTGAAAACTTCTGGCTGTTCTGGTTTAGCTTATGTACTTGAGTTTGTCGATGATATTGACACGCATGACCAAGTATTCGATCAGTTTGGCGTAAAAGTATTCGTTGACCCAAAAAGCTTAGTTTATCTCGAAGGTATGGAGATGGACTATGTGAAAAATGGATTAAACGAAGGTTTTGAATTTAATAACCCAAATAAAAAAGGCGAATGTGGCTGCGGCGAATCGTTTACGGTTTAAGCCTTTTCCACACTCCTTTTTCGCATTAAAACAGTGTAAAATTCACTGTTTTAATTGCATTTAAAGCAACACTTTTTGCACCTCTATTGCGGACACCATCTCCCATGAATCATTTTGAGTTGTTTAACTTACCTGTAGCACTCGATATTGATTTAGCAGTTTTAAAAGCTGAATTTTTAAAGTTGCAGCAACAATATCATCCAGATAAAGCCGAAGACAAAGATCTAGCCCTGATTAAATCCAGTGAGATTAATCAAGCATTTAAAGCTTTATCCAATGTTGATAGCCGCGCTGCATATCTATTAAGTCTCAAAAAACAAGATTATCACCTTGATCAATCAATTAGTGATTTTGAGTTCCTACAAGATGCCTTAGAAATTCGTGAACAGTTAGATGAGGCATGCTCTGCTGATGACCTCACTTCACTTAAAACTGAAGTTCAGCAATGGATAGACGGTTTGGTTCGTGAATTTAAGATTGATTATGACGACGAAGACTGGGCAGAAGCACGTGATACCGTACGTAAATTACGCTTCTTCCAAAAAGTTATGGCTGACATCGATAAAGCTGAAGATCGCTTCTTAGACGACGATAGCTTTGATTTAGACGATGATTTTTAATTTATTTTTTATATTTGACGTTCAAAGGATGTAACACACATGGCTCTCTTGCAAATTGCAGAACCTGGTCAATCAAGTGCGCCGCATGAACACCGCATTGCAATTGGTATCGATCTTGGGACTACACACTCTTTAGTAGCCACGGTACTTTCTGGTAAAGCGAAAGTGCTTAACGATGAGCATGGTCGTGTGTTACTCCCTTCTATTGCACACTATGGCGAATCCACTACGCAATATGGTGACGACGCAAAGGCATTCTTAACGACTGATCCTAAAAACACCATCGTTTCTGTAAAACGCTTTATGGGTCGCTCTAAGGCAGATATCAAATTCCAGCATCCGTACAACTTAGTCGGTGAAGCGAATGAAATGCCTGCTTTTGAAACTGCACAAGGTCGTAAAACACCCGTTGAAATTTCTGCAGAAATTTTAAAACAGCTTAAAGACCTTGCAGAAAGCAGCTTAAATAATCCTGTTAATGGTGCTGTGATTACTGTACCTGCCTATTTTGATGAAGCACAGCGTCAAGCAACGCGTGATGCGGCTCAGCTTGCAGGTTTAAATGTACTCCGTCTATTAAATGAACCGACTGCTGCTGCAGTGGCTTATGGCTTAGACCAAGACACCAATCTTGCACATGATCAAAACTATGTGATCTATGATCTGGGTGGTGGTACTTTTGACGTTTCAATTTTACGTTTCTCTCAAGGCGTTTTTGAAGTTCTAGCAACGGGTGGCCACACGGCGCTTGGTGGTGATGACTTAGACCGTCTGATTGTAAAATGGGCAAAAAAACAACTGAACATTGAAACTTTAGATGATGCTGAATATGCGCATTTCATTGTTTCTGCACGTAAAGCAAAAGAAGCTCTAACCGAGGCTAAATCTGTAGAGCTTAAAGTTCTTGATCAATCATTGACTTTAGACCGCCCTACTTTTGAATCAATCATCAAAGTTGCTTTGGATAAAACCATCAGCGTTTGTAAACGTGTCATGCGTGATGCCAAGCTTGAGCTCAGCGATATTCAAAATGTGGTATTGGTCGGTGGTTCTACCCGCTCGTATGCTGTACAAAAAGCCGTTCAAGATGTCTTCAATCAAGAACCTCTTTGCACCATAAACCCTGATGAAGTTGTTGCCATTGGCGCGTCGATTACAGCGAACCAACTTATTGGTAACTCTAAAGATGGTTCACTGCTTTTAGACGTCACGCCGCTTTCTTTAGGTTTAGAAACCATGGGCGGTTTGGTTGAGCGCCTTATTTCGCGTAACACAGCCATTCCTGTGGCGCGTCGCCAAGAATTCACAACCTATCAAGATGGTCAAACAGCGATGTTGATTCATGTTGTACAAGGTGAGCGTGATTTGGTTGAACATTGCCGTAGTCTAGGTCGTTTTGTACTTCGTGGTATTCCACCGATGACTGCAGGTCAAGCACGTATCGAAGTGACTTTCCAAGTTGACGCAGATGGTTTATTGACGGTGTCAGCCAAAGAAACCACTTCTGGTGTGCATGCTCAAATTGACATCAAACCTTCTTATGGTTTATCTGATGCCGACACTGAACGCTTACTGATTGATGGTTATAAGTTTGCTGAAGAAGACAAAAACTTACGCCATCTTCAAGAAACCAAAGTGGAAGCAAAACGTGAACTTGAAGCACTTGATCAAGCACTTAAAGTGGATGCTCAACTTCTCAGCCAAGAGCAACATAGTTCCCTCACTGCAGCACGCACTGTTTTAGATGCTGCACTTGAAACGACAGATATTAAAGCTATTGAACATGCTGTAGAACAGCTTAAAATACATAGCGATGCATTTGCTGCAGCTCGTATGAATCAGCACATTGATGCCGCATTGAAAGGCACAAAACTCGATGACTGGTCAAACTCAAATTAATTTATAGGTCAAGATTATGCCACGTATTAAAGTACTGCCTCACGCAACAATCTGCCCAAACGGCGCTGAGTTTGAAGTCGAAGCAAATGCTAACCTTTGCGAAAGCATGTTAAAAAACGGCATCAAAATTGAACATGCATGTGATATGTCTAAAGCATGTACCACTTGCCATGTGGTTGTACGTAAAGGTTTTGATGGTCTAGATGAAATGGATGATGTCGAAGCAGATCTTCTCGATCGTGCTTGGGGGTTAGAACCAGACTCTCGTCTGTCATGCCAAGTAAAAATTGAAGATGAAGATTTAGAAATTGAAATTCCCAAATACACCATCAACCATGCTTCAGAAAATCATTAATTTATAGATAATTTTCTATAATCAAAAAGCCAGTTCATCGTAACTGGCTTTTTATGCATAAAACTATTCAACAATTCAAAAAAAAGAAGACGTTTTGATAAAAGAATGAATTGAGTTATTTTTACAATTTAAGGCAATACGATTAGATCTAATTTTTATAATGTATATGTGAAATTAAGAGTGAGATTCAGTTTTTTTGACTTCTTCGATCACTTCGTCTTCTAAATTCAGTTTAACAATACCAGCAGAGTTGGTCATTTTTTGCTGAGTTTGTAAGCGTTGAATCATACGTTCTAAAACATGTATTAGTTCAGGATATTCAAAGTTTTGTACTTCATCTAAGTTCAACAATAGATTAAAGCCTTTATATTCGTAATCGAACCAACGTTGATAATCTGTTTTCTGTGAGGTGTATTTTTCCATCACTTGCCAAGTACGTACTGGGCCTTTGATGCCTTTTAAGAAGATCGGTGCTTTAGGTGCACATAAATAGTCATTTTTCACTAAATGATGCGTATCGTCTGAAATCAAAATTTCATCGACTTCGGCCGCACTTTGCAATCGTGCAGCCAAATTCGCATCACGACCCACGATGGTATATGCCATACGGTGAGCTGCACCATAGTTCCCAACGTGGCAATACCCTGTAGAAATACCCATACGAATGTGTAGCGGCGGATAACCCATTTTAATCCAGCGTTCACGCAGTAACTTCATTTGCTGACGCATGACCATTGCCATCTCTAAACAGGTTTTTGCATCTTGCTCTACGCCTTGGCTATGTGGATCACCAAAGAAGATTAGAATTGCATCCCCCATAAATTTATCGACAGTCGCTTCATACTGCTTGGCAATTTCAGTCATATGACTCAAATAGTCATTGAGTAGAAATGCTAAATCGTCTGGGATTAATGTTTCAGAAAGCTCGGTAAATCCTTGGATATCTGAAAAGAAAATCGTGAGTTTTTTACGTTTATATTCGATTTTAGCTTCAGACTCACCTTTCATAATCGATTGCCAAAGTTGCATTGGCGCATAACGACTCAGCTGATTGGCGAATTCCATATAACGATTCATCTGATCATAATAATGGTTCTTTTTATTACTCAAAGACTGAACTTGGGTATGTTGATAAAAAGTCCCCACACTGAAATATGTAATTAAGCACAGAAAGCCAAGAACGGTTAATTCACTACTGGTCGATTCAAAATATTCTTGAAAACCAAATATATAAATATTACATAAATAGAATACAGTGACGCCTACAATCCCTGCCAACGACATCATTAAGAAATTGATCTTGTTATAGATTGTTGTGTATAGCAGCGCAAAAACCGCAAGAAAGGTTAAAACAAGACTTAAATGTACCGCAGACATCAGTACAGCAATAACGATGATATCGATCAGAAACAGCACATTGCGTTTAGTTTGATTGCTATATCGATAAATTAGCCAATGAGAAAACTTAGGAACGACTAAAATCAGAAAAAATAAAAATGCAGGAATATAGATTTGATAATGCGTATCTGGCTGAGTGTAATGATAGACAACAATCACCAAAGACAGCATGATATATCCCATCAAACGATGAAAATATTCAAACTGTTTAGGCTCTTTGCTGATTAAATTGTCTAACGGCACTCGATCGCCCCCATACGGACACTCATTCTTCTACTATCCTGATATTGTCCGTAAATCGGGATTAGTCCATACGCCAATCGAAAGGCATATCGCCTTGACCACGTAGTGCAAGCATTAGTGTTTGGCGCATATGTGCCAAGACATCATTGTTATAAGGAACTGCTGGCGTACCCCAAACTGGTTTCGGCCAAGCTACATCATTTTGATAACGAACAACATGATGAAAATGTAATTGTGGAACCATATTACCCAATGCAGCTACATTCATTTTGTCTGCACGGAATACACGTGACAATTGGCTTGATAACCAGCTTGATTCACGTAAAAACTGCTCTTGGTCTGCCTGACTTAATTCATAAAGCTCTGTAATTCCCGGAACACGTGGAATCAAAATAAGCCACGGGAATTGCATATCATTCATCAAACGACATGTTGACAGAGGAAAGTCGCCTACATAAAACGTATCTTGAGCAAGTTGTGGATGTAAACTAAACATATCTTTATAAATGATGCAAAATTAGAATGATGGCTAATACTATCACATCCTTATGGGTGTGAATATTCTGTACAGAACGTTTCATTACAAATAAACCGCATTTGAATAAAACGTTGCTTGCTTATGACTCTAATAAATTTTTCAAAAAAATCAAGCGTTTCTTCTATATAAAAAACACGCATAAAAATCTACTCATTCTAAACAAGCAATTTATACGCCAAATCTAGTGATTTGGCGCTAATTCCTTCAGTAAACTGTCTAATAAGTCATTTATAAATTGAATGCGTTTGTCATATTCTTCGAGCATGACCATCACTTTTAGACGCTGTCCACCTTCCATTCGGAAGAAAGTCGGATGCTTTTGCATCATTTGGATGATGGATATGGCTTGAACTGGTGTATCTGGCGAGAACTCAATACTGCCGCCATGTGAGCTGATATCAATTTTAGTAATACCCAATTGTTCCGCTTTTAAACGCAACTGATGGACAGAGAATAACTGCTTAACTGCTTGTGGTGGTAAGCCAAAACGATCGATCAACTCCATACGAATGTTATCGAGTTTCTCTTGAGTATCCGTATTACTAATGCGTTTGTAGAACAATAACCGTTGATGTACATCACCTAAATAATCATCTGGAATTAAGGCTGGCATATGCATGCTAATTTCAGCCGTTAATGATAATGGTGAGTCAAAATTAGGTGTTTTGCCTTTTTGAATGGCTTTGGTGGCTTTTTCAAGCATTTCCATATATAGACTATAACCGATGGTTTGCATTGAGCCACTTTGCTGTTCACCCAGCAACTCACCTGCACCACGAATTTCTAAGTCTTCTGTAGCCAACATGAAACCCGCACCCAAAGTCGAGGCACGCGAAATGGCATCTAGGCGTTTTTCAGCATCACCCTTTAAGCCTTTGAGCGAAGGTACAAGTAAATAGGCGTATGCTTGATGGTGCGATCGACCAACACGACCACGTAATTGGTGCAACTGCGCAAGCCCCAGTTTATCTGCACGTTCAATCAAAATGGTATTGGCGTTTGGCACGTCAATCCCAGTTTCAATAATGGTTGAACACACCAGCACGTTATATTCTTTGTGATAGAACTGCTGCATGATTTGCTCTAGCTCACGCTCACGCATTTGACCATGTGCTACCGCGACTCGTGCTTCAGGAACCAATTCACGTAAAGTCTCTGCCGTGCGTTCAATGGTCTCGACTTCATTGTGTAAGAAATACACTTGCCCGCCACGTAATAGTTCACGCAAGATGGCTTCTTTAATCGAATCCCCAGTGTGTTCTTGCACAAAAGTTTTCACGGCAAGACGACGTGCAGGTGGCGTTGCAATAATAGATAGATCACGCATACCACTAAAAGCCATATTCAGCGTACGTGGAATAGGCGTTGCAGTTAGCGTTAGCATATCAACATCGGCACGTAAAGCTTTAATTCGCTCTTTATCACGCACACCAAAACGGTGCTCTTCATCCACGATCATGAGACCGAGATTTTTAAATTGCACACTTTCCTGCAAGATTTTATGTGTGCCAATCACGATATCCACTTTGCCTTCTGCGAGGTCTTCAATGGTTTTGGTATGTGATTTTGATGAACCAAAGCGTGATAGGACTTCAATACGTACAGGCCAGTCCGCAAAACGGTCTTTGAAAGACTCGTAGTGCTGCTGCGCCAACAACGTGGTTGGCACAAGTACAGCCACTTGTTTGTTATTTTGTACTGCCACAAATGCAGCACGCATGGCCACTTCTGTTTTACCAAAACCGACATCACCACAAACCAAGCGATCCATCGGCTTCGCTTGTTGCATGTCATACAGTGTCGCTTCAATAGCATTGGCTTGGTCTAAAGTTTCTTCATAGGCGAAGCCACTGGCAAACTGCATATACAGACTTTGATCCAGTTCAAATCCATAACCCGGCTTCGAGTGACGACGGGCTTGAATATGTAAAAGTTCGGCCGCCACATCATGGATTTGCTCTAAAGCCTTGCGTTTGGCTTTAGACCATGCATCTGTGCCCAATTTATGTAATGGTGCTAGATCTGGGTCACCACCACTGTATCGGCTAATTAAATGTAGGTTTGTTACAGGGACATACACCTTAGCTGCATCGGCATAGTCTAACTGCAAAAATTCATGGTCTTGCTCATCGATACTCAAGGTAATTAAACCTGCATATCGCCCCACACCATAATCAATATGAACCACAGGTGCGCCAATACTTAGCTCGGTTAAACTACGAACAAGGAACTCTTCTGATACTTCCTGTTGGCGTTTACGACGACGTTGAACCACACGGTGTTCATAAAGCTGATTTTCAGAAATTACACTGAGCTTGTCAGTTAACAATAAACCACGATCTAAGGGCGCATTGGTGATCGCAATCGCATGCATAGAATGCATAAAATCATCAAAACTTTCGACCGTTGGGATATCACCCAAACTTGGACGCAATGCATCTTTTAAAGTTTCACGTCGACCAGCGCTTTCAGCCACCAAAAGCACTGGATAATTTGCCGCATCTATATATTGCTTAACCGCAGAAAATGGCTTTTCACGTTTTGGATCGACAGGTAAACGGGGTGGAATCTCAGCTGCAAGATTGATCACGCCATTGCGTTCATCAAAAGCCTCAGGCGAAGCCACGATACGACGACAGAGATTTAATTGTTCTAACACTTGATTTGGTTGTAGGAAAATCTGCTCTGGCGGCAAAATCGGTTGGTCGACATTATGACGACGGTCTTCATAACGACGCACAATGTCTGACCAAAACTGAATCAATGTGTCATCTATGGCTCTGTCTGTAATGACAATGCCATTCTCAGGTAAGTACGAAAACAGGGTACTTTGCTCTCTCATGGCTTGTTCAGAGAAGAACAACGGAAAATAAAACTCAATACCCGGTGAAGCTATACCATCTTGTACATCTTGATAAATTGGGTTTTTCTTTGGATTTGCTGTCGGAAAATTTTCCGCATATCGATCACGAAACAGTGAACGTGCTTCTTTTAATGGAAATTCTTTTGCAGGTAAAACCGTAAAATAATCTAAGTTTTGGGTGGTTCGCTGAGTTTCAGGATCAAAGAATTTGAGGGTATCGATTTCATCATCAAATAAGTCAATACGAATCGGTGAACTTTGCCCCGAAGCGTAAATATCCATGATGCTGCCGCGTACTGCAAATTCACCATGATCATAAACGGTATCCACCAAGTGATAGCCCGCTTGTACTAATCTTAATTTTTGTTGTTCGATATCAAATTTTTGACCCACTTTAATATCAAAGTGTTCACCTAATACCCAAGATGCCGGTGCAACTCGCTGCGCTAAAGTTGTTGCTGAAACCAACAACACACCTTGCTGTGGCATATTGGACAAAATCGCCAAGCGTTCAGAAACAATGTCTTGATGTGGCGACAGCCGGTCATAAGGTAAAATTTCCCAATCTGGGAAAATAGTTGGCTTAATTCCGTAAAATTCCAGCTCACTTTCTAACTGCCCGAGATGCTGATTATTACGTGCAACAATCACAAACAACTGTTTGGATTGTTTGCTAATTTCTTTAAATAATAATGCAGCAGATGAGCCTTGTAAGTTTCCGACCCACCGCTTTTCGCCAGCTTTAAGCTGTTTAAGATTGAGTTGTGAAATTTCTTGCTGGAACATGATGTAAATAGCTTTTAATGTTTTAATCACTTGGTGATCATATTAACACGATGCTTTTTACATTCCGAGATTTAAGCAACTATATACAGTGTTTTAACCAATATGGATTTGCGATTGTATTTTCTATTGATGAGTACCCTTAACGCACCCATCAAACTCAAACACTGCAGTCCATTCACTTACTTACGATCACGGATGAATTGACGATAATAATCATTCAATAGTTTGACATAATGTTTAAATTGCAACAGATTTTCTTCAGTATTGCCTAATCGTGCAACAAAGCGTTGATTTGCAATTTCCAAGTCTATTTTTTCATTGATAATCATTGCAGTCGCATAGAGCTGTTTTAAATCATCGAAATTTGTCATTTTTCTATTCGACAAATATTCCATACGTTCAGACAAAGTATTTAAAACTACGCCTTCAATGATATAGCCCTGAGTTTCATCATATTGAATGTGGTATTGTTCTAAGTAAAGTTGCTCAGGCGACTCTTTAGCGCCTTTGAATAAATCGACTAACTTATTAAACATCTGACTATCTACAACATGATAAAAAACCTATTGTACTTCGATTACATCCTTTTTTGGGCAAGTTAAAGCTTTTCTGACTTTATCTATGCACTAAATTTTTCATCCAAACCTTCATGACTATATATAGAACAATAATTACAATCCTAAGCAAATATAGCGTTTTATTCTCAACCTAATACTTTCTTTTAGAAATCTAAAACATCACTGCCATCAGATTAGTTTTCTAGATTTACCACTAATTTCTTCAAATAAAAAACGAAGGATTAACCTTCGTCATTTACTCATCATTTACTATTTAAAAGTCTTAAATAAGCATTTAACTCACTTGAGCGAGTGGCATACTAAATGGTGTCACTTCAGAAACTAAATTTTCAATCGAGAAAATTTCATCCAATTGACTTACAGTTAACAGCTCTTGCTCTAAAACCACTTGGCGAATGGTTTTATTTTCGGCAATACATTGCTTACCGATTTCATCACATTTTGCATGACCTAAATATGGATCAAGTAAGGTCACAATACCTACACTACGCATCACAGCATCAAAACATGCTTGCTCATTTGCCTGAATCCCTTGAATACATTTGCTGTCTAATGTTTTTACTGCATTCACCAAAAGCTCAATCGATTCATTCATGGACAATGCAATCACAGGCTCCATGACATTTAATTGTAATTGCCCTGCTTCTGCAGCCAAAGTGATGGTTAAATCATTCCCCATTACTCGAAATGCAATTTGGTTGACCACTTCTGGGATCACGGGATTGACCTTTGCAGGCATGATCGACGAACCTGCTTGTAACTCAGGTAATCGAATTTCCGCTAAACCTGTACGTGGCCCAGAACTTAAAAGACGTAAGTCATTACAAATTTTAGAAAGTTTGACAGCTAAACGTTTTAAGCAACTCGATAATAAAATAAATACGCCACAATCGCTGGTTGCTTCGACATAGTCTTCTGCACCTTGCAATTTTAGACCGGTCAAATGAGCTAGATTTTCAACGGCCTTGGCTGCATAACCCGCAGGAGAATTCACGCCAGTGCCAATTGCCGTCGCACCTAAATTAATTTCCAATAGAAGCTGTCGATTTTGCTCAATCAACTTCAAATCTTCTTTTAATAATGTTGCAAATGCTCGGAACTCTTGCCCCAAAGTCATCGGAACTGCATCTTGTAACTGTGTACGCCCCATTTTGATGACATGTTTAAACTCATCAGCTTTGAGATGTAAGCTTCCTATAAGTTGATTTAGCACCACAAATAAAGCATTAAAAGCACTATATGTCGCTAGACGCAGCGCTGTTGGATAGACATCATTAGTCGATTGTGACTTATTGACATGGTCGTTGGGATGAATCCTTTGATAACTGCCTTTCGCATCTCCGAGCAACTCAAGGGCAATATTGGCAATGACTTCATTGGCATTCATGTTAATAGAAGTGCCTGCTCCACCTTGATAAATATCAATTGGAAATGAATCTGCCCATTGTTCAGGATGAACAATCAATGCATCACACGCCTGCTGAATCGCTTGGCGAATATCATCTTGTATTAAGTTAAATTGATAATTGGTTTCTGCTGACGCTTTTTTTACCTGAGCAATAGCGCGTACAAAGTTTAAATTTTGTCCGACATGCTGCTTTGATATTTGAAAGTTTTCGATGGCACGCAATGTATGTATACCGTAATAACATGACTGCGGGACTGCTTTATCCCCCAATAAATCATGCTCTATTCTCGTTTTTTCCATTTGAACCGTTGTCACTGCGCATTCCCTCTAATTACGCACCAAGACTGTGCATACCTCATATTCGACCTGTTCAAATCATCTCACTACAGATGATGTGATGCACATTTGCAACCAAATATTTCAAATGCACATTTCTTGTTCACTATGTAACATTGTGTAATTTTTACCTAATTTCATTAGTTCTCTTTTTGTGATGAAAAGTCTTAGGTAGATTTACTTAACAAAATTTAAATTCCCTTCTGGACAACATTTCAACAGTACAATAAAAAATTCGATTTGTAATAAGAAAAAATAGTGTTTACACAAAATATACATAAAATATGCTTAAAGGTTACAGAGTGTAATTTTTAAATCGTGCTTGAATCTGCGACTTACGACAGAAGTACAAATTTTCATCTAGGACAGAGATGATTTGCTTTCATTAAGGACGAACCGCCTATGAGCCATTTAAACCCGACATTAGTCACCTTTATTTTTTATATTCTTGCAATGCTTGCCATTGGTTTGTATGCCTACAGAGCTACGCATAACTTTGACGAATACATTTTAGGTGGACGAAGTTTAGGAAGTGTTGTGACTGCACTTTCAGCAGGTGCATCCGACATGAGTGGTTGGCTACTCATGGGTCTCCCTGGTGCAATTTATCTATCTGGTCTTTCCGAAGCTTGGATTGCAATCGGCTTAATTATCGGTGCTTGGTTGAACTGGTTGATCGTTGCTGGTCGCTTGCGTGTTCATACCGAATATCAAAATAATGCCCTGACCCTGCCCGATTATTTCACGAGCCGTTTTGCAGACCGTAAAAAGATTTTACGTATCATTTCAGCTGTAGTGATTTTAGTGTTCTTTGCGATTTACTGTGCTTCTGGCATGGTGGCTGGCGCACGACTTTTCGAAAGTTTATTCGGTTGGAACTACACAACAGCACTGTGGATTGGTGCAATTGCAACCATCAGCTATGTCTGTATTGGTGGATTCTTAGCGATCAGTTGGACCGATACTTTCCAAGCGGGTCTGATGATCTTTGCACTGCTGATCACACCGATCATCACCTACCTTGCTTTAGGTGATAACAGTCAAAATCTTGCTGCTATTTTGGAAACAGCTCGCCCGCAAGCTTCCAATTTATTTGAAGGCTTAAGTACAGTTGCGATTTTATCCAGCATGGCGTGGGGCTTAGGCTATTTTGGTCAGCCGCATATTTTGGTTCGCTTTATGGCAGCCGATTCTGTTAAATCCATTCCGAATGCACGTCGCATTGGTATGACATGGATGATCCTATGTCTAGGCGGTGCTGTAGCAGCCGGTTATATCGGTATTGCTTACTTCCAAGTTCACCCAGAACTGGCAAGCGTCGTTAATGCAAACCCTGAAACGGTATTTATGGAATTGACTAAAATTCTATTCAATCCGTGGATTGCTGGGATTATTTTGGCCGCAATTTTAGCTGCGGTGATGAGCACACTTAGCTGTCAGTTATTGGTGTGTTCAACCACCTTGACGGAAGATTTGTACAAAGGATTTATTCGTAAAAACGCATCGCAAAAAGAATTGGTTTGGATTGGACGTGCGATGGTCTTGGCAATTGCCGTATTTGCAATCACCTTTGCAATGAACCCTGCAAGTAAAGTTTTAGGCTTAGTGGCTTATGCATGGGCAGGTTTCGGTGCTGCATTTGGCCCGCTGATTATTCTTTCATTGCTGTGGAAACGTATGACGCTTAACGGAGCTATCATTGGCATGATCGTGGGTGCTGTGACTGTCATCGTGTGGAAAAACTACTTAGGCCACCTTGGTTTATACGAAATCATTCCAGGCTTTATTTTCTCTGCGATCAGTATCGTTGTCGTGAGCTTATTGGGCAAAGCACCAGAGGCGGATGTGGTTGAACGCTTTGAAAAAGCCGAAGCGCAATATCAAAAAGAAATGTCTGAAATCTAAAATTTTTGACACTAAAAAGGGGCTAAATGCCCCTTTTTAGTACTCAATTATTGATGATTAGCTACTTCGGCCGAGCCGCAGGTTTCAGCTTAATTTGCATACTTTCTTTGATTACTTCCATCACAGGATAACTGCGCGTTTCCTTGATGCCGGGTAGCTGCCAAAGCACCTGCCCTGAAATTTTTCTAAATTCTTCCATATTTGCACAGCGTATTTTCACTACAAAATCAAAACCACCGCTGATCATATGACATTCTACGATTTCTGGAATTTGACGCACTGCATCCGAAAAATATTCCAATACATTGGGCGTGGTTTTATCTAGTAAAATCTCTACAAAAACCACAAATCCATTGTTGAGTAAGACCGGATTTAAACGTGCTTCATAGCCTAAAATAAAGCCTTCTTTCGATAACTTTTGCACACGTGCCAACGCCGCAGTGGGTGATAAATTCACCATTTCTGCAAGCTTAATATTGGACAATTTTCCGTCTTCTTGCAGCAGCTCTAAAATTCGAATATCTATTCGGTCTAAGCTCAAATATGGGCTAGTCATCTGAATTTTTCTCTAAATATTATTAAAACTATAGTGAGTTATTCGCTAAATATTCTGTGATGATAAATTAAATAAAGGATCAAGCTCAAGATTTATTTGCTCGTCATAGAACTTTGACACGGAAAATTGAAACATGAATGGAAAAGTATTTGAAGTCACGGGAAGCGATGACTACATCACTGAATTTAAAGACAAGAATAGCTTTGAACAATCGATTAATACAGCATGGCGTCGTGCTGAAACTGAGTGCATTGAAAACTTATTAGCACACAGTGAAATCCCTTCCCCGATCAGCGATCAAATTCAACAATTGGCTTTTGACTTAGCCCATTCATTACGTGAACGTAAAAGCGGTACAGGTAAAGCAGGCATTGTACAAGGCTTGCTACAAGAGTTTTCATTGTCTTCTCAGGAAGGCATCGCGCTCATGTGTTTAGCTGAAGCGCTACTCCGTATTCCAGACAAAGCAACACGTGATTTACTGATCAAAGATAAAATCAACCAAGGTAACTGGAAAGATCATGTTGGCCAAAGTAGCCTCATGTTCGTAAATGCCGCTGCTTGGGGATTAATGCTGACGGGCAAACTGATGGAAACCCCTCAACAAAAAAGTCTGTCTAGCCTACTCACCGGTATTTTAGCACGCAGTGGACGTGGCATTATCCGTAAAGCTGTAGACGTGGCTATGCGTATGATGGGCGAACAGTTTGTTACAGGTGAAACCATCAATGAAGCGCTTAAACATGCAGAAGTATTAGAAGACAAAGGCTTCCGCTATTCATATGACATGTTAGGTGAAGCAGCATCAACTGAACCTGATGCAGAACGTTATTATCAAGACTATACCGATGCGATCCACGCGATTGGTCAAGCTTCTGAAGGAAAGGATGTTTATAACGGCGCAGGTATTTCGATCAAATTGTCTGCCCTACACCCACGCTACCAACGTTCACAGATCGACCGTGTGCATAATGAACTTTATGGCAAAGTGCTAGAACTTGCTGTATTAGCTAAGCATTACAATATTGGTTTAAACATTGATGCTGAAGAAACTGACCGTTTAGAAATTTCTTTGGAACTACTAGAACGCCTGTGTTTTGAGCCTAAATTAGCGGACTGGAAAGGTATTGGATTTGTGATTCAAGCCTACCAAAAACGCTGTTTCTATGTGGTCGACCATATTATTGACCTCGCTAAGCGTAGCCAAAAACGTTTAATGATCCGCTTAGTGAAAGGTGCATACTGGGACAGCGAAATTAAGAAAGCGCAAATTGAAGGTATGAGTGACTATCCTGTATTTACGCGCAAAGTTCATACCGACCTGTCTTATATTGCATGTGCTAAAAAGCTCTTGGCAGCACCTGAGCAAATTTATCCTCAGTTTGCAACACACAATGCGCAAACCGTAGCTACGATTTACCAACTAGCACAGCCAGAGCTTTACTATCCAGGCCAGTATGAATTTCAGTGCCTTCACGGCATGGGTGAACCCCTCTATGAACAAGTGGTGGGTTCGAAATCTGACAACAAACTGGGTGTGCCGTGTCGAATTTATGCACCAGTGGGTAACCATGAAACCTTATTGGCCTATTTGGTTCGACGTTTACTGGAAAATGGTGCGAATACGTCTTTCGTTAACCGTATTGCAGATAAAAATTTAAAAATTGAAGATTTAATTGAAAATCCAAGACAGACAATATTAGCGACGGCTGAAAAAGAAGGTATCACTGGAGCGAAGCATCCTTCTATCCCATTTCCGCAAGATTTGTATGGCACAGAACGTCGCAACTCAAAAGGACTCGATTTAGCCAATGATCGCGACTTATCTCAGCTCAATACCACGGCAGTACAGCATGCACATACCCAGTGGCATGCTAGTGCAATCGGCGCTAATTTAGAAGAAATTCATACTGCAAGTATCAACATTACAACCCCTGCAAACCGTAGTGATGTGGTCGGTAGTGTCAGCGAAGCCAGTTTAGAACAAGCTGAAATCGCTCTCAATAATGCGGTAAATGCCCAAGCTTCATGGAAAACTTTAGCCAAAGATCAGCGTGCAGCATGCTTAAACCGTGCGGCAGATTTGATGGAAGCACAATTGCAATCTCTCATGGTGTTGTTGTCACGTGAAAGTGGTAAAACTTATGCCAATGCTATTGCTGAAGTCCGTGAAGCTGTAGATTTCCTACGTTATTATGCAGCTCAAATGATTGATCTAGCAGAAAATACGCAAATTGAACCTCTTGGCACTGTGCTGTGCATTAGCCCATGGAACTTCCCGCTTGCTATTTTCACAGGTCAAATTGCTGCAGCCTTGGTTGCAGGTAATACCGTGATTGCCAAGCCTGCTGAACAAACGCCACTGATTGCTGCTCAAGCTGTACATATTTTATGGGAAGCAGGTGTTCCCTTCGATGTATTGCAACTCCTTCCTGGCCGTGGCGAAACCATTGGTGCCAAACTCAGCGCGGACTCACGTGTCCAAGGCATCATGTTTACTGGCTCAACGGAAGTCGCACGTATCTTGCAAAAAACCGTGGCACAGCGCTTAAACCAATTTGGCGAAAGCGTGGTATTGATTGCTGAAACTGGCGGTCAAAATGCCATGATTGTTGACTCATCAGCATTGACAGAACAAGTGGTATTGGATGTCGTTAACTCTGCCTATGACAGTGCAGGTCAACGCTGTTCTGCCCTACGTATTCTCTGTGTACAAGAAGATAATGTGGACGTTGTCCGTACCATGTTACAAGGTGCGATGAAGCAACTTCGTGTCGGAAATCCCGCACTATTAGCAACTGACATTGGCCCAGTGATCGACCTTGAAGCACAGCAAAATATTGAAAAACATATTGAGAAGATGCGTAGCAAAGGCTATCCAGTACATCAAATCATGTTTAATGCTGATAGCAATGCCTTAAGTACGGGAACCTTCGTTGCACCAACTTTGATTGAACTGCCAAATTTAAATGATTTAGAACGCGAAGTTTTTGGGCCAGTATTGCATTTAATCACCTACAAATATGGTGAGATTGAAAACCTATTAACACAAATTAATGCCAAAGGTTATGGTTTAACCATGGGCTTGCATACACGTATTGATGACACGATTCAAAAAGTTATCGGTCATGCAGAAGTCGGTAACCTGTACATTAACCGTAATATTGTAGGTGCTGTGGTTGGTGTACAACCCTTTGGCGGCGAAGGCTTATCAGGTACAGGTCCAAAAGCGGGCGGTCCTTTATATCTCTACCGTTTAATGCATCAAGTGTCTGTGAAAAAACTGGCTACACCTTATGCGGCTCAGGCAGAAACGCAAGCTACACACTTCCCTGCATATGAAGCTTTTAACACTTGGGCGAAGCAGCATTTTTCAGGCATTGCGATTCAAGCACCGCAGGCCATAGCCGCTGGACAAAGTTTTGAGCTACAAGGCCCAACCGGTGAAAACAACCAATATGCCATTTTGGCACGTAAAGGTGTACTTTCACTAGCCAATAATGATGCAGATCAACTGAATCAAATTGCTGCGATTTTATCGGTGGGTAGTCAACCCGTGGTACTTGCAGACAATACTTTTGTGTTAAAACACTTAAATAGCATGCCGAAAATCCTCGTGGACCAATTTAAAGTGATCACGGATATTTATCATGGCAATTTTGATGCGGTTTTACACCATGGTGAACAAACTGAGTTATTAAAAATTCAACAAGTCATCGCGTCTCGTGAAGGTGCAATTATTGGCATTACGCATTTAGCTTCTGGCCAATATGACATCCCTGTAGAACGTTTCGTGATTGAGCGTGCAACTAGTGTCAATACAGCTGCAGCCGGTGGTAATGCCAGCTTAATGACAATGAATTAAACACTGAATTGAACTCCAACTAATCAGTTCCTCACTTAGCTCAATCTTTATGAATGTTCCATAAAGATTGAGCGTTTTTTTAACTTCCCCTCGATAAAAGTTCTGTTTAGCGTATTCAGATTCATCTTCTCTACAGATAAATACAGCCAAAAGTGGAATTAATTTAGTCTTATAAGGTGAATTTTGCTAACATGACTTTTTTAATATGTTTGCGATTTTTTACTGCATATGACTTCAACTTATCAGCAACAACTTGATGCCAAAGTTGCCCGCATTACGGCTCAATTTTCAGAATACAACCCTCCCTCTTTAGAAGTTTTTCCTTCTGCTGAACAAAACTTTCGTATGCGAGCGGAATTCCGAATTTGGCATACTGAAAATGATATGTTCTATGCAATGTTTGAACGCAATGCAGACAATGAAAAACAAGTTGTAGAAATTAAAGATTTCCCTATTGCAGATAAAAGCATTAATGACTTAATGCCAATATTATTAAATGAACTCAAGGCACAAGAGATCTTATCGAGCCGTTTATTTGAGGTTCATTTCTTAGCAACCCTGAAAGGTGAAATGCTGGTTTCATTGGTTTACCGTTGCCCACTCAATGCTGAATGGGAAATTGCTGCCAAAGCCCTGTCTGACAAGCTCAATATCAAGATTTATGGTCGTAGTCGTGGTCAGCGTGTGATTTTAACTGATGACTATGTGGTTGAAGAACTCCAAGTATTTGACCGTAAATATCAGTACAAACAAATTGAAAGTAGTTTCACTCAGCCCAATGCTGGCGTGTGTCAAAAAATGCTGGAATGGGCGTGTCAGGCTGCCGATCACTCAGACAAAGACTTACTTGAGCTCTACTGTGGTAATGGTAATTTCACACTGCCTCTTTCTACACGCTTTAATCGCGTTTTAGCAACAGAATTAGCTAAGTCTTCAGTCTATGCAGCACAGTGGAATATTGAGCAAAATGGCATTGATAATATCCAAGTAGCTCGTCTATCTGCTGAAGAGTTTACCCAAGCCTTCAATGCTGAACGTACATTCCGCCGCCTTGAAGAAGCCGAAATTGAAATTTCAAGCTATTACTTCGATACGGTATTTGTCGATCCACCGCGTGCAGGTATCGATGATGAAACACTAAAACTGTTGCAACGTTTTGAACGCATTATCTATATTTCATGCAACCCAGATACTTTGCATGACAATCTCAAACTACTTTCACAAACGCATAAAATCAGCAAATTTGCCTTGTTTGATCAGTTCCCTTATACACACCATGTAGAGTCTGGCGTGTTTCTTGAGAAGATTTAAACAAATTATTTCAAGTCATGTTGTTGTCATAAAAGGAGCTTTCTAAAAGCTCCTTTTTTATATACTAAAAAAGCTTTATATTCTCGCCACATGCGGTGTAATGGATACCTTTCTATATCAATTAAGCAAAGATTCTAAAAGTCCAATCGAAAAAATGATCATTCAACTGGCTAAAATTTCACTTTAGTAGTCTTGCTTTATTTATTGGATTGGTTATATTTCGTTCTATGTTAGGTCGCAAATGAAGGCTCTATGAGTTTTTGGCATAAGTTGTTCGCTAATGAACAGCAAAACGGGCATAAGAATCAAATTGCCTGTGTTGAAAATGATTGCTCTTGTAAAACCAATGAACAGCTTATTGCTGCTCTTACAAAGGCAACGGATGAAGATGTTATCCTCGGTATTAAAAAAGTACTCGCTTCGCGCGGTTATAGCCGTAAGGAATTAAATGAAATCCAGCATCTACCTCTACAGTAGAGTCTGAACATTCAATGTTCAAACAAGGCATTCTGTTTTACAGAGTGCCTTTTTCATTTTTAAAATAATCATAATGATGCCGCTTATTTACAGATCAGGTTTTGTGAGTCGGCCACATCGTAATTTACAACTTTTATGCTATGCTCCAAGGTAACTCAGTGATGTCTAATTTTTAAACACACGACAATAAAACCTAATATTGCATCAAATATGATGCCGAAGACCTCTAAACAGCATTGATATAAAAATTAAAGGAATGAACATGAATAAATTAACAAGTTGCCTTATTGCCTGCTGCATACTTAGTCTAAGTGCTTGTAGCCAAATTCCCAAAGAATGCGAAGAATCTTGGGACAAACTCGAAGCCTTGTCGAAACAAATGGGCTTAAACGAAGAACAAATCAAAGAACAGAAAAAACAGTTTGAAGAAAGTATCAAGCAACAATCTAAAGAACAAGCCATTCAAATGTGCCAAACCCAAAGTACCTTTTTAGGTTTAGTCGGCAAATAAACAGTTGTTTCTATCAATCTAAACACTGTACAGATGAAGCCCGACCATTCGGGCTTTTATTGTTTGCATTGAGATCCTGTTGTATACGCTACAATTGGCCCTAAAGCTTTCAAACTTGAATCATGTCTATTCAATGCTTGAATATCTGCACTAGACACAGATCCATCTAAATACAAGGCATTGTTAATCGATAATTGCTGCTTAAAATATTGTGCAAATGCATAAAACGACACGCCTTCACGACTGATCACAAAATACAACTTACCGTTTTTGATCCCCACACCATTGCGGATTTTCAATGAATCTGACTGTGGGATAAAGTTTGAATTGATTTTTCCATCTACCACTAGCATCGGGCCTGACTGCGTCGCATAACGTGCATTAAAATTTGTGGAAGCATATTTTTGTGTAGTTAATATCACCGCTTGCTTGCCATTCCATGCTAGAACACCATTCGGCTGAATTAAAAAATTACCAAAGCCTCGTGTTGCACGATTCAAGGCTTTTTTCTGCACTCCATTTTCAACGTATAGACCAACAGGTGCTAAGTCTGCATGATACATCCCGGCATTCATTGCGAAGTTCATCGTATTACACTTACGCGCTAATACCTGCTTTAGTCGCTGTAGGTCTTGATATGGCTGCTGCTGTGTATCATATAAATAGAGCTTCAGTTGACTCAGATCGGAAATTTCAACCACATCCACGGCAATAGGCTGACTGACACGTTTCGCTTGAATATTGGCATAGGAAATACTCGGTGAGAAAATCAGACCGAGCAGCATCATAAAGCGCATTTTTTTAAACATTGAGGTTAATTGAAGACCAAGCATGACCCTATCCATAGCGCACGTTAAAAATCGAACAAATTTTAGCTAAATCATCGCTAAAATAGTCGATTAATTCACAGATTAAAAGTAGACTAATCTTTAAAAATAATTCGGATTTAAAGTAGGACTGGTAAATTCATGCACGTGCAGAAAGATGGTTTTCCTCTTGGAACACATCTTATTGTTAAACACTTCGGTTATAGCCATCATGGCATATATGCCGGCCGCGGTAGAGTCATTCACTACTCTGGTTTTGCACACCTTTTCAAAAAACATCCAATTGAAATGACTTCGATCGAAAAATTCAGCCACGGCAAAAAAATTATCGTTCAGTCATATAGCAATCCAAAATTTAAAGGTCGTAAAGTGGTGCGTCGCATGCGCTCACGTATGCATGAAAACAACTATCATCTGATTATTAATAACTGTGAACACTTATGCACATGGGCTATTACCGGCGTTGAAAGTAGTCCTCAAGTGTTCCGTATGATGAACCGACTCACCACGATTGGCTATGTCAGTTCTCTGATGAGTTTTATGAGCAGTATGATGCTGACCGTGACCACTACTTGCTTTGCACTGGTGTTCTATATCAAAAAGAAACTGCGCGAAAAAGCCAAAATGCAGATGCCGGTTTATACCTATTTAAAGCGTGAAGAACATAAAAATCGTTAATTCACTGCAGCAGCATTGAACCGTGGCTTTATCAAATTTCAATACATCAGCACATTGCTTAGAAATACTGCGCTAATACACAAGCTTTTCCTTACGGCGTATCAGATGTCATGCTTAATTTTGGTCACGCTTCACATTGCTAAAAGTTCGCATTGCTAAAAGGTGGAAATTTATCTTCAACCAAATTGCTTTGCAGGCCATGTTCTAAATAAATTTTGGCTGCATCCAAAACCGTTGTAAAACCACCTGTACTATCGATAATAAAATCAATCAATGCCTGACCTTGCAGAGGAATCTTTGAATTTTTGATGCGGACATAGGTTTCCATCGGGCTAATTTGCTCAAAAATAAAATCGACCTGAGTTTTTGGTTCTCCCCACTGTATTTGAATTAATTTGTTTTCCTTAATACTCAGCACGTCTACATCGGCGACTGCATTATATTTTTGCCAAGTCCATTGCACCGTTTTACCTTCTTCTAGATATCCACTCGATGCACTAAACCAAAAATGCTGTGTTATTAAAGGATCAACAAAAGCATTAAATACGATATTGATGGACTTACGAATTAACATCTGGGTTTCAATCACGACACTCATCAGCATTCCTACAGTATTTTAATTTTATTCAGTGATAGCACAGAGAACTGATCATTGCCTACCACTGAATTGTTATTGCCCTATTATGCTGTATGTTCTGTAATAAATGCTGATGTCACTAGCGTGGGATTCTTCTCTGTAAATTGCCCATTCCAATAGGGATAGTATGGATAAGGTGGATACACTGCACTGACTGCGTCTAATCGGGCTAACTGCTCTACGCTTAACACCCAATCTTTCGCCGCAAGGTTATCCAACAGTTGCTGTTCATTACGTGCGCCTATCAAAATACTAGACACAGTCGGTCTGGTTTTCAGCCAATTCAATGCAATCTGCGGGATAGAGTGCCCTGTTTCCATGGCAATTTCTTGCATTACATCTAACACTGCAAATAACTTTTCATGTCGAACTTGCGGTGCGAATTGTGCTGTTTCATGCAGCCGACTTTGTTTTGGAATCGCATGCTCACGATCAAATTTTCCTGTTAATCTCCCCCAGCCCAACGGACTCCAAACTACTGCACCAATGTGTTGATCATGCTGCGCAGGCATCAACTCCCATTCATAGTCACGTCCAATCAAAGAATAATAGACTTGATGCACACTTAGCTTTTCATAGCCATGCTGTTGGGCAATCGACTGTGCTTTCATAAGCTGCCAGCCTGAAAAATTCGATGCACCGATATAGCGAACTTTTCCACTATGTACCAAGTCATCTAAACTGCGCATCAGCTGCTCAAGTGGCGTCGTGCTATCAAACTGATGCAGCTGCAGCACATCAATATAATCTGTGCCTAACCGTTTTAAACTCGCCTCCACGGCTTGTATTAAATAGCTTCTAGAATATCCACCTTGATTGATTCCATCATTCAATCGGATACCCACTTTGCTGGAAATAATCACCTCTTGGCGTTTTGAATGAAGTAATGCACCTAGCATCTGCTCTGAGGCACCATTTGAATAAGCATCTGCGGTATCGAAATAATTCACGCCTTGATCAATACAGAGATCAATCATGCGCTGAGCATCATTTAAGCTCGCTTGCCCCCATGCAGAGAAAATAGGGCCTTGCCCGCCAAATGTACCTGCACCAAAGCCGAACTCTGAAACTTGTAAGCCAGATTGCCCTAGGTTGTGATAGTTCATGGTGATTTCCTGTGTTTAATTTATACACAGAATAGGCACAGATATTTATCAGAAAAACCCTGAATATCGAGAAAGACTTTCTTGATTATATTGATAATGCTGACTGAAGATTTCGACTTATTCACACGAATGGCGACACTGGGTTCAATCAGTCAAGCCGCCAAAGAAGCCAATCTCTCTGTTTCTGTCGCTAGTAGCCGTCTACACAGACTTGAACAAAGTTTAGGGCTACGCCTATTTCATCGCACCACACGGCAACTACATTTAACACAGGAAGGTGCTGTTTTATTGCAACAAGGATTTCCCTTACTCGAACAATTTAATTCGCTACTGAGCCAATTTCAGCCTGAACCACAACAACTCAGTGGCGTATTAAAAATCACATGTTCAGAAGTTTTTGGAAATCGTATTTTAGGGCCAGTATTTGCAGCCTTTGCCAAGTTGCATCCAACATTGACTTTGGATATTGAACAGACCGATCAAAATTTAGATTTGGTCTCGGCAGGTATCGATGTTGCGATACGTATTGGTCAACTAGAAGACTCATCGCTGATTGCTAAACCACTTAGCTTAAACCGTCGTATTTTGTGTGCCTCGCCAAACTATATCGAGCAACATGGCGAACCTCGCTCTCTAGAAGAGCTCTCTATACACCAATGCATTTTACAGAAATACCCTAAGGGTGTTTCGCAGCTTTGGACATTCGTCCAAGATCAACACAACATAAATATACCTGTTTCAGGACAAGTTCATATCAACTCAGGTGAAGGCGTACGCCAAGCAGCACTTGCAGGTTTAGGCATCTCAAACCACTCCATCTGGCATGTGGATGAAGATTTACAATCTGGCCAGCTCATCCAAGTTCTACCCAAGATCCCTGTTCAAAGTACTGCAATCTATGTGGTAATTCCGCATCGACATTTTGTTCCGCCTAAAGTACAGGCTTTTATGCGACACTTGGACGATTTTTTCCAGCATCAATATGCGTGGTATGTATCGCCCAATTTATCTGAAAATTAGGCCAAAACTTATCTTAGGTTACTGTTAAAAGTCTTAATCAGCGGTGGCAGATCCACCTCTAAACTACTAAATATTTCACGCTCAATATTCCGTACAATCGAATCCAGCGGTAAATCATTTTCCTGCAAACCAAAAGGCTCCTCCAGCTCTGCACTTAACGCATCCAACCCTAAAAATAAATATGCAATCAATGCCACAATGACAGGTGTCCATATCCCTAAACTGGCCTCTAAGCTAAATGGTAAAATCAGACAAAATGAATACACCGCGCGATGTAAAAGCACCGAATACGAAAATGGCAATGGCGTGGTCATAATACGGTCACAGCCTGCATGGATATCACCCATCGCTACGGTATGACGTGTGAGCGTGCTGTAGATAATGTCTGTAATCTGACCTTGTTTATAGGTTTTGACTAAATCTTTTTGAATAATTTCAAGTAAATACTGTGGTGCATTGATATTGTCTCGGCATTGCTGCCATTGCTGCTCCGTTAAATCTACACCGTCTTTAAAATGTACAATATCTTGTGATTCATAGCGTAAGCGATCACGTAACAAATTGCAAAACAGCATGATGCGGTACATCAACACGGTTCTTTGCTCATCTTCAAGTACATGACTATCCCGAATCATGTGGCGTGTATTGGCAATCAATGTGCCCCAAAGCTTGCGACCTTCCCACCAACGGTCATAACAGGCAGTATTTCGAAAGCTCAAAAAAATCGACAGAATTACCCCAAAGATAGTAAACCCGATGGCTGGAACTTCGGGCGTATTCAGGTAATGTGCAGCACTTAGATACACCAAAATCGCCGACAAACTCACGACGACAGCCAACGCAGGCATGACTTTTGGGAGTATCGTGCCATGCCATGCAAATAAAAGTTTAAAGCTATTATTTTTATTTCGAATGATCACTTATTTCCCCTCTGTACTGCCTTAATGAACCATCTCAAGCATGAAAAAAGCCCAACCGAAGTTGAGCTTAATCTTAACCTACTTGATCTTAACCTATTGGGGATTCAAAGATGAATCCCTTTAAAAACTAAGATTTTATTTACCCGGTTTAAAACTGTCTTTCAAATCTAAGATGCGGTTAAACACTGGTTTTTCAGCTGTATGATCAAACTGATCTGCAACAAAGTAACCTTCACGTTCAAATTGGAAACGATCTTCAGGTTTTGCTTCTGCCAATGCAGGCTCAATGACCGCTTGAACCACTTTAAGTGATTCTGGATTTAAGTTTGCAAGGAAGTCATCACCCACTTCAGGGTCTGATTCAGTGAATAAACGGTCGTAGATACGAACTTCCGCTGCAATACCCTTGCTTGCAGAAACCCAATGTACAACACCTTTCACTTTACGGCCTTCAGGGTTTTTACCTAAAGTTTCAGGGTCAATTGAACATTTCAATTCAACCACTTCACCGTTCTCGTCTTTAATCACTTCATCACACTTAATCACATACGCATGACGTAAACGCACTTCACCGCCCGGAATCAGACGTTTAAAGCCTTTAGGCGCAACTTCTTCAAAGTCTTTACGATCAATGTAAATGTCTTGAGTTAACGGAATGATACGGTCACCCATGTCTACGTTTGGATGACGTGCATGCACCAAATCCATCGCTTCAGGCAAGTTAGTTAAAGTCACTTTGAGTGGATTCAACACAGCCATGCCACGCGAAGCAGTATTTTCTAAAGACTGACGGATGCAGTATTCAAGCATTGCAACATCTACGATACTGCCATCAACTTTCGTTACACCTACACGTTTGCAGAAGTCACGTAGACCTTCTGGAGTAAAGCCACGACGGCGCATACCCACAACGGTCGGCATACGTGGGTCATCCCAACCATTCACAAATCCACCTTCAACCAATTTACGTAATTTACGTTTAGAGGTAATGGTGTAATCCACATTTAGACGGCTTGATTCGTACTGACGTGGTACAGATGGGGATTTAACTTTCTCTACAACCCAGTCATAGAACGGACGATGATCAACAAACTCTAGTGTACACAGTGAATGCGTAACTCCTTCAATGGCATCTGATAATGGATGCGCATAATCGTACATTGGGTACATCTTCCATTTATCACCAGTTTGGTGATGTTCAGAATGCAAAATACGATACAAAATAGGATCACGCATATGAATGTTAGGTGAAGTCATGTCAATTTTGGCACGTAGTACTGCCTGACCTTCTCCCAACTCACCATTACGCATTTGTTCAAAACGCGCTAAGTTTTCTTCTACGCTAGCATCACGTTGCGGCGAGTTTTTACCCGGCTCAACAAAATTACCGCGGTTTAGTTTGATTTCTTCAGGGCTTTGCAAATCCACATAGGCATCACCTTGTTCAATCAATTGAACTGCCCAAGCGTAAAGCTGATCAAAATAGCTCGATGCATAACGCGGCTCGCCGTTCCACTCAAAACCTAGCCATTTCACGTCATTGGCAATACCATCTACATACTCTTGTTCTTCGGCATCTGGGTTTGTATCGTCAAAACGGAGGTTACATAGACCCGCGAATTCTTGAGCAATACCAAAGTTCAGACAAATGGCTTTTACATGACCAATATGTAGGTAGCCGTTTGGCTCTGGTGGGAAACGTGTTACAACTTGTTCTGTACGACCTGCAGATAAATCATCGGTAATGACTTGACGTACAAAATCTAAGCCTGGCTGTTGTTCCTGCTGCGCAGCTTCGACAGGGGCATTGTTCTTGGTTGTCGGATTGTTAGGCAGGGATGAAACAACATCGTTTGGCTTCATGGTAATAAAATCACTTCTATAAAGATAAAATTAGGATAATTAAAACGCTTTTCTTTATTTTTAACAAAGAAAGTAACGTTTTTACTTGCCTTGTAGTTTACAGTTTGCTTATGCTTCTCACAACCAAAAAACCCATGGCTTTCATGTCCATGTACAGGAGATTACACAATGAGTTTTCCTCAAGTCGAATTAAACACCAATAAAGGTCGTATTGTTCTTGAGCTTAACACTGAAAAAGCACCTAAAACTGCTGAAAACTTCTTACAGTATGTTCGCGATGGTTTCTATGACGGCGTGATTTTCCACCGTGTTATTGATGGTTTCATGATCCAAGGCGGCGGCATGGATGAAAACTTCAAAGAAAAAACAACTCGTGATTCTATTGAAAACGAAGCTGACAACGGTTTAAGCAATGATGTTGGTACGATCGCTATGGCACGTACTCAAGCACCTCACTCTGCTTCAGCTCAATTCTTCATTAACGTGAAAAACAACTCTTTCCTTAATCACACTGGTAAAACAGCGCAAGGTTGGGGCTATGCAGTATTTGGTAAAGTAGTTGAAGGTCTTGACGTTGTTGACGCAATCAAAAGCGTTCGTACTGGTAACCGTGGCTACCACGCAGACGTTCCTCTAGAGAACGTTGTAATCGAATCAGCTAAAATCATTTCTGAATAATTTTTAAATTCTCCCTGAGTAGCATTGCTGCGCAAGTCCCTTTAATAAAGGAGGGAGTTTCAATATGAAATAAATGTCGGAACTCCTCCCTTTTCCAAAGGGAGGCTGGGAGGGATTTTTAGAATAAGGAAAAGATTCGTGACCTATCTGTTTATCGCTGATTTACATTTGTCACCTGAACACCCTCGACTCGTTCGGGGGTTTTTAGCTTTGTTAGAACAATACAAAACTCAAAATACCCAGCTGTATATTTTAGGTGATTGGTTTAATGCTTGGATTGGTGATGACTTTACTGCCCCATGGTTAGACGAAATCATTGCAGCGCTTAAAGATTTTACTGCTTTGGGAAATCAAATTTATTTCCAAGTAGGTAATCGTGACTTTGCATTGGGTCAAAAGTTTTTAGATAAATTTCACGGTCAATTATTACAAGACGTTGATTATCTCCACATTAGCAACTATAAAATTCGCCTCGAACATGGCGATTTACTTTGCACCGATGATGTGTCTTACCAAAAGTTTCGTAAAGTGATTCGTAATCCTTTGCTTTTAGGTTTCTTAAAGAGCTTACCGCTTAGCATTCGACAAAAAATCGCCAATGGCTTCCGCAAAAAAAGTACAGAAACCAAGCAAGTTAAATCTTATGAAATCATGGATGTAAATGCCGAAGCTGTAGAAAAAGCTTTAGAGCATGCCGATCTACTGATTCATGGACATACCCACCGCCCCCAAATACACGATGTGCATGGCAAACCTCGTATCGTTTTAGGGGACTGGCGTACAGAACAAGCTCAAATATTAGAGATGGGTGAAAACCCATCTGTGAGTGATTTAAAATTAAAAATATGGTCTTACTAGTCCATAGCTTTCTAATCGTTAGACTTTAGAAAAACTTACCATCATATCTGATTAATGTACGTATCCAGACCATGCAAACGTAGACTTTTAATTAAGCAAAAAAAAAAACAGCAGATGATCTGCTGTTTTTTGCTTTTAGGCTAAGCGATATAGCTGGTTTGGGCCAGTATAGAAGCTTTTTCCATCTAGATTCAGGTTAAAGGTCTCGCCTGTTTCTAATTCAATCATTTGCCCAACATCAACCCAAATTAAACCAGCATTGGTATTTTGTTGACGTTTCAAAGGCACCAGTTTTACATTAATTTCGTCGCCATTTACGGCTTTGGCAGTTTGCCAAGTATTTAAAATATTCAAAAGATTTACTCAACATGTGAGCTTTTTGTGACAGAACAAAGAGATTAATCAATCGGGTTTGGAATAATAATTCTGTAGTTACAAAGATATGATTCAAGTCAGAAGCTTGAATACAGATAAATCACAATCAGCTAAATAAAAAAAGATAAGCAGGAACATTACCCGCTTCGAGTTAAGCAGAAGTATACAATATTGCGCTTTGATTAGCAAAAGTAGGGCTTATATACGTTATAAATACCTGCTTTTTCAATAGTATTCAAAAATCTGTGTCATTTCAATAAACTGAATCAAACAAGAAATGACACATCATGGCAAGCAACTTTGATTTCAAAGCTGTTTTTAAAAACAATTACAGTCAAGCCCTCCTCACTGGTGAAAACGGTATCTTAACCCCACCCCTCAAACAACTGACAGAAGCAGCTTTAAATGCTGAAATTGAATTTAGAAGCCCCCACTAGCCAATTGTAGGAATAGCTATTCTCGTAAGACTGTAAAATCATCTTACGGTTCATTTGAACTGGAAATACCTCGGGATCGTGCTGACGATTTTGAGCCTCAACTCGTCAAGAAAAATCAAACCTAACTCCATAAATAGATCGACAACAAAGTCATTTCGCTATATGCACTCCGTACGGGCTACCGCAATATTCAGAAACAAATTACCGATATGTATGCACTGGTTCTTTCCAAGGGTGGCATTACCAATATTACAGACAAGTTAATCCCTGAATTACATGCTTGGTAACGGCGTCTTCTCGATATTGCCGTATATCCATTTGTGTGGCTCAATACCATTCATTACAAGTATTATTCACCAATTAAAATGTCGTGTTTTTAACAAAAAAGATCAAGAATGAAGGTATTTCTGTCAACAAAGCCGTTTTACCATTCTGGGATTACATGCCGAGGACCATAAAGAACGGCTAGGTCTTTACCTTTCAAAAAGTGAAGGTGCTAATGAATGTTCAGCGTATTCACAGATTTGCAGAATAGTGACAGACATTCTGATCGCCTGCATTGATGGACGTAAAAGCTTCCTGAGGCAATTGCTGCGATATGTCCGCAGACAGAAGTTTATACACTGAAGAATGCGGCCCACATCAAAACAAGCCTCAATTTATCATGATATATCTGGGCTTATTCATGATTCGGGTTATTTAATAGCGAGGTGGTGTCGCACTTCAAGACTTAACCTACTTATATTTAATTAGTAAAGATTCTCATTATTCACAATGTAAATTTTAGTAAATATAGTAAATTAGTCAGAATTTAAATTAGATACATAAGCAATTTAGTCGGGTTTAAAAAGTTTAAATATAAGTATTTTAGTCAGGTATTTAAATAACAGAATTAGTTTATTTTTAAATCATTAAAACGATTAAGTTATTGTATTAAAACACTTTAATAATATATTTTTATTTTAACTGTTCAACCTATTTGCTTTTTGTGTATATTTGTTAATAATATAGTACAAGTTTAAAGAATAGGCTTATCTCCATGAGCTTAAAATTCAAAGATTTAAATCGTCGTGTGGTCAGAGAAATAACCGCAATACTAATAATTAAAGTGATTATTTTAATGATCATTAAGAACATCTGGTTCGACGCCCCTACCATCCCTAAAAACTTTGACAATCAAGTTGCCGAGCATATTGCTGGCAGTCCTTCCCAAATCAAGGAGACACGTTGATGATTTCTGAAAGCGTGGTCGATCTTTCGCGGTTCCAATTTGCAATGACCGCGATGTATCACTTTATTTTTGTTCCGCTGACTTTAGGTCTGGCTTTTATTCTTGCCATTATGGAAACCACCTATGTGATTTCTGGCAAAGAAATTTATAAAGACATGACTAAATTCTGGGGAAAACTCTTCGGTATTAACTTCGCATTAGGTGTTACTACTGGTTTGACCATGGAGTTTCAGTTCGGTACTAACTGGGCGTATTACTCGCACTATGTCGGTGATATTTTCGGTGCACCATTAGCCATTGAAGGTCTGATGGCATTCTTCCTTGAATCAACATTTATTGGTTTATTCTTCTTCGGCTGGGATCGCCTATCCAAAGTTCAGCATTTGGCTGTAACTTGGTTAGTTGCACTTGGCTCGAACATGTCTGCACTATGGATTTTAGTAGCCAATGGTTGGATGCAAAACCCTGTTGGTTCTGCTTTTAACTATGAAACCATGCGTATGGAAATGGTGGACTTCGGTGCGCTGATTTTCAACCCCGTGGCTCAGGTTAAATTCGTGCATACCGTATCTGCAGGTTATGTGACTGGTGCTATTTTCGTACTGGCAATTTCAAGTTACTACTTATTGAAAAAGCGTGACTTGCCATTTGCGCGTCGCTCATTCGCCATCGCTGCTATCTTTGGTTTAGCGTCTACACTTTCGGTGATCTTACTGGGTGATGAATCTGGTTATGAAATTGGTGACGTACAAAAAACTAAACTAGCTGCGATTGAAGCTGAATGGGACACTCACCCAGCTCCAGCGCCATTTACTTTGTTCGGTATTCCAAATAAAGAAACCATGTCTACTGACTACGCGATCAAAATTCCTTATGTCATGGGGATTATTGCAACACGTTCAACTGACAAAGAAGTGATAGGTATTAAAGACCTGATCGTACAACACGAAGCGCGTATTCGTAACGGTATGGTGGCTTACTCACAGTTAGAACAACTTCGTGCAGGCGATACGTCTCCTGAACTTAAAGCAGCATTTGCTGAGTCTCAAAAAGACTTGGGTTATGGTCTGCTTCTGAAAAAATACACAGACAAAGTGGTCGATGCTTCTGATGATCAAATCAAAGCTGCTGCAAAAGACACTATTCCACATGTTCCAAGCTTGTTCTGGGCATTCCGTGCAATGGTTGCTTCTGGTTTCTTAATGCTCCTTCTGTTCGTACTTGCTACCTTTGCTGTCGGTAAACGTAATGCAGAAAACAAACCTTGGTTATTAAAGTTTGCTTTATTTGCCCTGCCATTACCTTGGATTGCAGCACAAACAGGTTGGTATGTTGCCGAAGTTGGTCGTCAACCTTGGACTATCGGTGAAGTTCTACCTACACATCTTTCAGCTTCTAGCTTAAGTACAGGTGATGTATGGGGTTCTATCCTTGCATTGGCAGCGTTCTACACTGTACTGCTGATCATTGAAATGTACTTAATGATTAAATTCTCACGCCTTGGCCCAAGTTCTCTACATACTGGTAAATACCATTTTGAGAAACTTGAAGCTGCAAAAAAGGCAAATGAGGAGGCTCAAGCATGATCGAATATGAATTACTCAAAATCATTTGGTGGGTTTTAGTCGGTGTCCTACTGATCGGCTTCGCCCTCACCGATGGCTTCGATATGGGCTCAATGGCGATCATGCCATTCGTAGGTAAAAAAGACGAAGAACGTCGTGCGGCAATCAATACGATTGCCCCACACTGGGACGGTAACCAAGTATGGTTTATTACTGCCGGTGGTGCACTGTTTGCAGCATGGCCAATGGTATATGCAACTGCATTCTCAGGCATGTATTGGGCGCTGTTACTGGTACTCTTCGCTCTCTTCTTACGTCCAGTCGGTTTTGACTACCGTTCTAAACTTGAAAATACCAAGTGGCGTAATTCTTGGGACTGGGGTTTAGCAATTGGTGGTGCCGTTCCTGCCCTCGTATTTGGTGTTGCGTTTGGTAATATGTTCCTTGGTGTTCCATTCACTATGGACGAAACTGTTCGCTCGACTTATACAGGGAGCTTCTTTGCACTGCTTAACCCATTCGCTTTAGTTTGCGGTATCGTGAGTTTATCTATGCTTTGCGCTCACGGTGGTGCATGGCTCATGCTTCGTACAGACGGCGATCTGCGCGCACGCTCTGCAAAAGCAACTCAGCTTATGGGTATCGTATTCTTAGTTTGCTTCTTACTGGCAGGCGCATGGTTATACTTCGGTAATATCCAAGGCTACACATTAGCTCAACCGTTTGACACTAATGGCGTTGCAAACCCATTAGCTAAAGAAGTGATCACCAATGCCAACCCAGGTTGGATGAACAATTACAGTACTTATCCAATTACTATGATTGCGCCAATCATGGCTATTTTAGGTGCGCTGATCATCATCCTTGCCGCAGGTAAAGGTAAAGCAGGTTTCAGCTTCCTTGGTTCAAGCTTGGCAGTCATTGGTGCAATCTTAACTGCTGGTTTTGCATTGTTCCCTTTCCTTATGCCATCGAGCATCAACCCAACTGTAAGTTTGACTATGTGGGATGCGGTATCAAGTAAAAATACCCTAACTGTGATGACAGTTGCAGCATGTATTTTTGTCCCACTTATCCTGTGCTACACAACTTGGTGTTACTACAAAATGTGGGGCGTGGTTACTAACAAACATATTGAAGAGAATTCACACAGCCTATACTAAGGCTGTGTCTAAGGAGAAAAGACGATGTGGTATTTTGCTTGGATTCTCGGTATTTTGATGGCATGTTTTGCAGGTGTACTTAGTGCGCTTTACATCGAACATCATCAAGATCTAGATGAGGAATAACAAATGACTGATGCTGCTGTAGAAAAATCACTTGTAGAAAAGAAGCCAAATAAATTTGCAATGGTCATTTCCTGCCTGTTAGCTTTTCCTTTGGCAGCCGTGTTACTTGTACATCCTGCTGTTATGCTGGATGACAATGGTGGATATAGCCATCGAGCGCTGATGTTCATCATGATAGGTATTTCAGGTGGTTTTGTGCATGGTGTGGGTTTTACGCCACACCATTGGTTCTGGAAATGGCTTTTTAGCCCCTTTCTCGCTTGGCCACTTATGCTGTGGGGCTACTACACATGGTTCCTACATTAATTAATATCTAAATAAAGCCCTCAATTGAGGGCTTTTTTTATGTTTGCCTTAAAGCGCTGATTTTTCAATGCAGATTAATAAAACAAAATATTATAAATTTTTATTAAAAATTAAACATTTTCTAACATTTGATTATACATATTAGCGCCCGCAAAGTTGCATCGCCGCTGCATGGCCTTTAGCATGCTCTGCACCTGAATTGGAGTTATATAATGAAAACTAAAACCTTTTTAGCTGCAGCATGCATTATTGCCAGTACTTACGCATCTGCAGAAGAAGCAAAAAAAGGATGGCTGTCAAAAGCTATTGATAAATGGAATACCTTGGGGCAGCTGACAGATAAGGATTTTGAACAGTATCCGACGGTGCAGGAATTTTTCCAAGCCAAGTATAAAAATCCGCGCACCATCACCATGAATAACGTATCTTACGGTGCTGGCACCATTATGTGGGAACGCGCAAACACCTATTGTGCGCGTGACGGCGGTGAATTTGTACAAATTAAAAGCCATCCATCACCGCTGATTCCTTATAAAGGCTCTGAGGTGCTGTCTACACCGAATCTGCAAAAATACTACGGCTTATTCCAGTGCAAAAATATCAAAAACAGCTGGAAAGTTTACTTTGACCATCAGAACGAGCGTATTTTCCAGCATCCGTCTCCAAACACGGCTTCTGACGTCAGCTTCAATTTCGAATAATCGTTATCTATAGAAAAAATCAAAATATGCAAAAAACATTATTGTTTCTTGCCGCAGCAGCCGGGCTATCCGGCTGCCAAGTCACAGGGGAACGCGGCAGCCTCTATCAAAATGTGCTAGGCGGCTTCGGGCCTAAAACCCAGCATATCCAGCTCAATCCAGAACTGAACAGTTTTTCCCTGACAGTACCGCTCTCGGCTTATAATGAATTGGATTTAAACAAAGGGCTGATCAGCAATGCCCCGTTCTTTAACCAGTTAAAACAAGACCGTTACTGGAGTGTGCATCATATTTATGACGCGCAATTCCGGCGCCTGGCGCAAGACCGGGTTAAAATAAAAGTCTGCAATACGGTCAGCGCTGATCACCGCCGCAGCGCCAACGACTCCAGTTCCTGCGCAGATATACAGATGCGCGTCGCATACGACAGGCTGAGTGATGGCGTACGCATGACCTTCAAGCCTATTACGGCCGATATCAGCACAGAAGACTTCGGCTTCTTTATCAAAAACGCAGCGCCGGAATTATTTAAAAATGCCGAGCAGCTGAACACTGCAACCCTGATTAAAACCTTCGGCTATGAAGATGCGCTGACAGTCAGCAGCAAACGCACGATTTCCAGCCTCAGCAATGTGCTAGTAAAAAATGGCTATACCGTTACTACTCAGGATATTGCCAATGAAAAAATTTACTTAAGCTCATTTGAGCTTAAATCGGCTGACGCGAAGGTCTTTTCCATCTTGAACTGCCGCACCGCTGCCGCCAAAAATGGTTCCAGCACCAGCTGCAAATATGCCCTGTTCAGCCCCTATGCCATCAGCGACTATCGAATTTACAACAAAGAAATAGCCAGAAAAATCAATCAGCTATTCAACTAAACCCAAAGCCGGCATGAAGCCGGCTGTTTTTATCCGCTTAGCCGGCGCCTGCCCAGATACTGACAGATTATACTTGCGGGCGCTTATGAGCGCTGGCCGGCCAGTCCGCCATAGCTTAAACAACTACAACCAAGGCATTCGACCTGCCAATCATCTGCACAGAAACATTGATTTACGTTCTGACGGACTGCTCAATACATTCTGCTACAGCATTTTCCCGTACGTCCAGCGCATAAAAAAAGCCGGACATTGGTCCGGCTTGATTATTCCGTTTACATTAATGCTTAGCGATGCGTATGAATCGACATCACAATTCCCATTCCTGCGAGCATCGCAATTACGGCTGTACCACCATAACTCATCAACGGTAGTGGATCACCTGTTACCGGTAAAATCCCACTGACCATACCCGAGTTTAAAAATACAAAAAAGAAGAAAGTTAATCCTATCGCCCCTGCATAGAGTCGTCCAAAATTATGGAAGCAATTTAGTCCAATAATCAAACAGCGAACAATAATTGCTGTAAATAAACTAAATAAAAGAAATACACCAATAAAGCCAAACTCTTCAGCATAGGTCGACATAATAAAGTCAGTATGATGCTCTGGCAGATAACCCAAATGCGACTGTGTCCCTTCGGTATACCCCTTACCCATTAAACCGCCTGAACCAATGGCAATTTTAGACTGAATAATATTCCAACCTGCACCAAGTGCGTCAGACTCAGGATCGAATAACGTCAGTACACGTTTTTTCTGATATTCCTGCAAAAAGAACATCCAGAGTACAGGTGCTGCAATCGCAAAGGCTGTTAAAGCAGCTGCAATTAAACGCCAAGACATTCCACTTAAAAATAAAACAAAAATACCCGGAATAATCAAACCGATATTCAAGTCAGGCTGTAAAGCGACCAATGCAAATGGAATCAATAATAAAATTAATGCCCCGACAATTTGTAAAAATTTCGGTGGAAAAGGTTTTCGCGCAAAATACCACGCCATCATCAGTGGCATGGCAAATTTCATAAACTCACTCGGCTGCATACTGCCGATACCCGGTAAGCTAATCCAGCGTTTCGCCCCCATCCTTTTTTCACCAATAACCAAAACCAACAACAGTAAAAATATACCGATGGCATATAAGTACGGACTCATAGATTGGTAAACTTTGGGTGGAATTTGCGCGCAGATCAACATCACAATAAAGCCTACACCAAAACTTGTGGCTTGACGTAGTACCATTCCCGAATCTTCCGCGGTCGCACTATAGACAACCATCAGCCCCAATATTGCATTGAGTACCAAGAAGCAAAGTAACCACGGGTCTAAATGAAGTTTAGCCCATCGAGAAGAATCGTGTTTTATACTGCGGCCATCACGTAATGACTGACGTAAAAAACGATACTGTTGAGAAGGGATCATTGCGAAACAGATCTAAAAAGGATGCGGGAATTATAGATTAAAGCGACAGTAAAAATCACTGTCCCTTAAATATTCCTTGAAATAATCATCTATTCACTTGAGACGCTAAAATTAAACGTGCCAATTCCAAGTCATCAGGATAGGTAATTTTAATATTGTCCGAACGACCTTGCACGACATTAACTTGCTCATCGACAAATTCTAAGGCACTAGCTTCATCTGTGATGGTCGCACCAGCGGCAAGCGCTTGTTCAATGGCATTTTTAAGCATACCCAATTTGGCAATTTGTGGTGTTTGCGCTTGCCATAAAGTTGAACGATCTACCGTTGTTGATATTTGTGGTGGCGTTTCAACTTGTTTTAAGGTGTCGCGTACAGGGATGGCGAGAATCGCACTTTGCTCAGAATCGACTGCCGATTGAACTAAATTTTCTAAACTCGACTGCGAGACACATGGTCTTGCTGCATCATGAACAAACACCCAATCATCATCATTGGCAATCGAAGATAGATATTGCAATGCATTGAGTACAGAATGCACACGCTCTGCACCGCCTAAACAAAAATGAGCCTTCTCTTGATTAGTGAGTGCCAAGGTCTGAGCAACATTATCTTGCTCACCTATAGCCAATACATAACCCGTCAACGGCAATTGGTTGAGACGTGCAACTGTATGTTCAAGCACAGTTAGACCCGCAATGTTTTGATATTGTTTTAGTTCAGTTTTAGAAAATCGACTTCCTGAACCAGCAGCAGGAATAATAGCCCACAATTTAAGGTTCGGGTGGAAGTTCGGCTGGTTCTGACTCATTGGTACGTAGGTCTACTTTTGCGTTTGGATCAATATAAATTGGTTTGTACTGAGTACTGATCGTACTCATCTGTACGAAAGTTTCATGCGGTTTAATTAAACCTAAATCTAGACGAGCATGCTCTTCAATAGCTTCAACGCCATTTTTTAAATCGTATACTTCAGCGGCAAGCACGCGATTTCGTTCTTTTAATTCGTCATTGAGTTCGACTTGTTGTTGTATTTTCTGACTCAGTTGTTGATGTTGATGATAACCACCTTCACCGAACCAGTATAAATATTGAAACCCTGCGATCAAAAAGATCGCAAGGCCCAACAATGCTTTACTCGCTTTGGAGTCAAATACATTTAACATAGATAGCATGATCTGCTTAGTTCAAACCTTTGAACTCAGCTTTACCGCGATATGCAGCATTAGTCAATTCTTCAATACGAAGTAATTGGTTATATTTCGCTACACGGTCAGAACGGCAAAGTGAACCAGTTTTGATTTGACCCGCTGCTGTACCCACTGCAAGATCTGCAATAGTTGAATCTTCAGTTTCACCAGAACGGTGTGAAATTACTGTAGTGTAACCATTTGCTTTCGCAAGATAGATTGCATCTAGAGTTTCAGTCAACGTACCGATTTGGTTGTACTTGATCAGAATAGAGTTACCCACTTTTTCGTTGATACCACGTTGAAGAATCTTAGGATTCGTAACGAATAGGTCATCACCAACCAATTGGATTTTGTCGCCAAGGATTGAAGTGAGGTAAGACCAACCTTCCCAATCAGACTCGTCTAAACCATCTTCAATTGAGATGATTGGGTATTGTTTTGCAAAACCAGCAAGGTAGTCAGCAAATTGGTTGCTTGTGAATGCTTTATTGCCTTCACCTGCAAGGATGTATTGACCATCTTTGTAGAATTCTGAAGATGCACAGTCAAGCGCAAGCATAATGTCAGAACCAGCTTTGTAGCCAGTTTTTTCAATTGCTTCAAGAATTACTGTAATTGCTTCTTCGTTAGAACGAAGGTTCGGTGCAAAACCGCCTTCATCACCAACTGCAGTATTTAAACCTTGTTTCTTTAAAACTGATTTCAAAGAATGGAAAATTTCAGCACCAGCGCGTAAAGCTTCAGAGAATGAAGTGAAGCCAACTGGCTCAATCATAAATTCTTGAATGTCTACGTTGTTGTCTGCATGTGAACCACCATTTAGGATGTTCATCATTGGAACAGGCATAGTCAAAATGCTGTTATTACGAAGGTCTGCGATGTATTGAAAAAGTGGAATTTTCTTTTCGTCAGCAGCAGCGCGTGCAGCAGCTAGCGATACCGCTAAAGTTGCGTTCGCACCTAATTTTTCTTTGTTTTCAGTACCGTCAAGCGCGATCATTGTGTTGTCAATGTCTTTTTGTTCGAATACTGATTTACCCAACAATGCATCACGAATTACTGTGTTAACGTTGTTAACCGCAGTTTTAACGCCTTTACCTAAGTAACGAGCTTTATCGCCGTCACGAAGTTCTAAAGCTTCACGAGAACCAGTTGAAGCACCAGATGGTGCACATGCACGGCCTACAACGCCAGAGGCTAAGATTACGTCTGCTTCGATGGTAGGGTTACCACGAGAGTCCAAAATTTCACGTGCACGAATGTCAACGATTTGGCTCATGAACAATTCCTCAGTTGATTAATAAAAATGATGCGTCAAAAGTGACGCATCAATGTGTATCGAATTAGTGTGTGTCTAACTTTGCGAAACCTTTAACTAAGGTATCGAGCTCTTTTAACTGTGCCAAGAAAGGCTCCAACTGTGACATGCGTAGCGCACATGGACCGTCACATTTGGCATTTTCTGGATCTGGATGAGCTTCTAAGAACAAACCAGCTAAACCAGTCGCCATACCTGCACGTGCCAGTGTCGTGATTTGCGCACGACGACCACCTGCAGAATCCGCACGACCACCCGGCGTTTGAAGCGCATGCGTAACATCAAAGAACACAGGGACATTCATTTCTTTCATGATGTCAAAGCCCAACATGTCTACAACTAAATTATTGTAACCAAATGCTGAACCACGTTCACAAAGAATCAGTTTGTCATTTCCTGCTTCCAAACACTTATGCAGAATATGACGCATTTCGTGTGGTGCGAGGAACTGTGCTTTTTTGATGTTAATGATGGCATCAGTTTTCGCCATCGCTTCAACAAGGTCAGTCTGACGGCTTAAAAATGCAGGAAGCTGGATAATATCCGCAACTTCAGCAACAGGCGCAGCTTGGTATGGTTCATGTACGTCAGTAATAATCGGCACATTAAAGTGTTTTTTAATGTCAGCTAACCACTCGATTCCTTTTTCCAGGCCTGGGCCACGGAAAGAGTTCAAGCTTGAACGATTGGCTTTATCAAAACTTGCTTTAAACACATATGGAATATCCAAGCGTTTGCAGATATCCACATAGGTTTCAGCAATTTCAAAAGCAAGGTCTTTTGACTCAAGTACGTTCATGCCGCCGAATAGTACAAATGGCAAATGATTTGCCATTTGTATATCGCCTAAACGTACAATTTCTTGTGGTTTTAATTGTGACATTTAAACTTCCTAGTTTAGTCCTACAATGCCATTACTTGGTTTTTTGATACTGTTTTTTAGCAGCATCAATAAAGCCAGCAAATAATGGGTGACCATCACGTGGTGAGCTGGTAAATTCTGGGTGGAATTGTACCGCAACAAACCAAGGATGTGCAGGAATTTCAACAGTTTCAACGAGACGTTGTACCGGAGAATAACCTGAAATCTTCATGCCTTTTTCTTCAAGCACTGGGATATAACGGTTGTTCATTTCATAACGGTGACGATGACGTTCAACGATCTCTTCAGAACCGTACACTTGTGCAGTTTTTGTTCCCGCAACCAATTCAGATTTTTGAGCACCCAGACGCATTGTGCCGCCTAAGTCAGAATCTGCATTACGTTGTTGAACTTCGCCGCGCTCATCTAACCATTCAGTGATTAGACCAATCAATGGTGATTTTGTAGAACGGTTAAATTCAGTTGAAGTTGCATCGCTAATACCCGCAACGTTGCGCGCATATTCGATCACAGCCAACTGCATACCTAAACAGATGCCGAGGAACGGTACACCGTTTTCACGTGCAAAACGAATCGCTTTCATTTTGCCTTCTGTACCACGTTCACCAAAACCACCTGGAACTAAGATTGCATCCGCGTCTTTTAATACGTCGTTTACATCTTGGCTTTCAAGTTCTTCTGCATTGACGTAATCGATTTGAACTTTCACACGGTTTTGAATACCCGCATGTAAAAGTGCTTCGTTTACAGATTTGTATGCATCTGGAAGTTCAACGTATTTACCAACCATCGCTACACGAACTGTGTATTCAGGGTTCAATAATGCATCTACAACGTTATCCCAGTCTGTAAGATCAGCTTCTGGAAGATCGTTATAACCAAAACGTTCGCAGATTAAATCATCAACGTTTTGTTCATAGAAAGTACGTGGAATTTGGTAAATCGAACGCGCATCTTTACATACCACAACTGCACGTGCTTCAACGTTCGTAAATAACGCGATTTTACGTGTAGTGTCAGCATCAACATCATGCTCTGTACGGCAGATCAGGATGTCTGGTTGAATACCAATCGACAAAAGCTCTTTTACAGAGTGTTGAGTTGGTTTAGTTTTTAATTCAGCAGCTGACTTAATATATGGGAGTAAAGTTAAGTGCATTAACATTGTGCGCTTATGACCTAGTTCGACCATAAGTTGACGTACAGATTCCATGAATGGGAGAGATTCAATGTCACCTACTGTACCGCCAATCTCTACGATCGCAACGTCATAGCCTTCACCTGCGCGAAGAACACGTTCTTTAATATTGTCAGTAATATGTGGAATAACTTGAACTGTACCACCGAGGTAGTCACCACGACGTTCTTTATTCAAGACATCTTGGTACACTCGTCCTGAAGTAAAGTTGTTCAGTTTGGTCATTTTCGCACGACGCAAGAAACGTTCGTAATAACCCAAGTCTAAGTCAGTTTCAGCACCATCCTCTGTGACAAAAACTTCACCGTGTTGGAATGGACTCATAGTCCCTGGATCGACATTAATGTATGGATCCATTTTTACCATGGTTACTTTTAAACCACGGGCTTCTAAAAGCGCAGCCACTGATGCAGCTGAAATACCTTTACCTAGTGATGATACAACACCACCAGTAACGAAAATAAAATGGGTCATTAAGTTTCTCGTACAATGGAGCCTAAATTGGCCTACAATGTTGTGCGATTTTACTTTACTCTGTACCAAGAAAGCAAAGTCATTCCGCATCAATTCATAGAACAATTAACAATTGGCTATTGTAACAGCAATTATCATAAAAATTTAGAGTAAGTTCTTATCATTTCTATATTCTTATTTGCTGTTATAATGCAGTTATCCAATCCACACTTTTTTGTTTTGTGTAATTATGAATAAGAAACTTTTAATCTGCGGTGCAATCGCAACAGGTCTACTTCTTACAGCATGTGTAAAAAAAGAAGCACCAAAAGAAGAAGAACAGGAACAGGTTGAAGTTGCAGCATCTGAACCAACAGCATCTGTACCTACACAATTAGAACCAGTTGAAGAACAAGCAGTTGTTGAAGAACCGACTCAGCAGCAAGTTGAAGTGATTCGTGAAGAAACACCGAATACAACAACTGAAATTCGTCGTGAACCTACTCCTCCTGCAGAAACTCCTGCTCCAAAAGCAGAAGCTCCTAAAGCGGCAGAAAAACCTGCACAAGCTGCTCAACCTAAACAAAACTCAGGTTCTGCACAGTCTGAAGATGACGCCGTGGCTGCTGCCATTGCTGCTGCAACACCAGCTTTAGAGAACTAAGATCGAAGTTTTATCAAACAAATGATCAAAAAAACCCGGCAAAAGTCGGGTTTTTTATTGTTTCTATGTAAATAAAAATCTGTACCCGACGATGCACTGTTTTTTCTCACAACTATTCTTGTAATTTTTCAGCTAAATATTCAATAAATAAACGAACACGTTTCGGTAAATGCTCTTGTTGATAATAGACAGCATGAATAAGCTGTTCATGTGGCTCAATTTGATCGTCTAAAAGTTGTACCAATCGTCCTTCTGCAATATCTTTTTCTAACATAAAAATCGAAAGACAAGCGATGCCCATCCCATGAATCGCAAGCTCGCGTATCGTTTCACCATTTGATGTCTTAATATTTGGTCGGATCGTCAGGGGCTTCCCTGCGACTTGGAACGGCCAAGTATTCATATGGGTAATTTGACTAAATCCAAGTAAAGCATGTGCTGTTAGCTCATCAGCATTTTGCGGTCGTCCATGCTGCTGAAGATATTCAGGACTCGCCACCAAACACAATCGACTCTTATAGATGAGTTTTGCATGCAAACTTGAATCGTTTAATTTTCCAAAGCGAATTGCGACATCCGCTTTATGCTCTAATAAGTCAATCACTTGATCATGATTCACCAATTCAATCTGTATATGTGGATAACGTGCATTAAATTCTGGAATCAAGGGAACGATCATATGCAGAATAAACGAAATCGCAGAATCGACCCGCACCAACCCCGAAGTATCTGCATCTAATTTCAGCAGAGAATCTTCCGCTTCGCTCAAATCATTCAATATCCGCCGTGTTTTAGCTAAAAATAATTGCCCCTCCTGCGTCAGCTTAATTTTGCGGGTTGTTCGTTCCAACAGGGTTACATTTAATTTAGATTCCAGACGCTGTAATGCGCGGCTTACACCAGATGCTGTTTGATCTAGTCTTTCTGCTGCTTTGATAATAGAGCCACTATCTACAATAACAGTAAAAGCCTGCAGCTCCTCAATGGTCGATTTCATTGCATATTCGAACTCGTGATTTTTAATCAATAATATATTCCAAACTCATGCATTTTTCTTCATTAAAATTAGCAGCACAATAGCATCAATTCAAAAAAGAGAATTCCTGATGATTGTTCCCCAATTTGGTGTCGGTAGCTTCCGCTTGACAGGTGACACTGTCATTCACTCAATTAAAACAGCCTTAGAAGTTGGATATCGTGCTGTAGACACCGCACAAATCTACGGTAATGAAGCAGAAGTAGGCCAAGCAATCCATGAAAGTCAGGTCAATAGAGCTGATATTTTTTTTAACCACGAAAATTTGGACTGAAAATTATACTGCCGACAAACTGATACCCAGTCTAAAAGACAGTTTAATTAAATTGAGGACTGATGCAGTTAACCTTACACTTATTCATTGGCCAGCACCTGCACTTGGAGTCGATATTCCTGAATTAATGGGACATTTACTTGAGGCAAAAAAACAAGGTTTGACTGAGCATATTGGTATATCCAATTTTAATATTGAGCTCACTCAACAAGCCATTGATCACATCGGGCTAGAAAATATTGCAACCAATCAAATTGAACTTAGTCCATATTTGCAAAATCAAAACTTGGCCAATTATCTACAAGCGAACAAGATAGATGTCACATCCTATATGACTTTGGCCTATGGCAAAGTTTTGCAAGATCCAATCCTTTTAAACATTGCAGCAGAACACCAAGCTACTTCAGCTCAAATTGCTCTCGCATGGGCACTGCAAAAAGGTTATGCAGTTATTCCATCTTCAACCCAACCTGAACATTTAATCAGTAATTTAAAAGCTCAAGAGATTCATTTAACACCAGAACAGATGCAGGTCATTGCCACACTGGACAGAAATACGCGTGAAGTGAACCCACCTGAACTTGCTCCAGTTTGGGATATTTAATATGAAATTCAATTTTCCATTAATTGCATTAGCCGTAGGTGCTTTTGCAATTGGCACAACAGAATTTTCACCCATGGGTTTTTTGCCTGAAATCGCAGCAGATTTATCGGTATCTATTCCTCAAGCGGGCTTACTGATTAGTGCCTATGCCGTTGGCGTCATGATTGGCGCCCCATTAATGACCTTATGGTTAGCACGTTTTCCTAAACGTACTGCCCTTATTTTACTTATGGCAATCTTTACCATCGGTAATATTTTGGCAACGATTGCACCCAATTATCTCGGTTTAATGGCTGCACGTTTGGTGACTAGCTTAAATCATGGTGCATTTTTTGGCTTAGGTTCTGTCGTTGCTGCGAGTGTCGTACCTAAAGATAAACAAGCCAGTGCTGTTGCCATGATGTTTATGGGCTTGACCATCGCCAATATTGGCGGTGTACCACTCGCAACGTGGGTAGGACAAAATATCGGTTGGCGTATGTCTTTTGCCGCTATTACCTTATTGGGCATCATCACCATGTTGGCATTATGGAAAGCACTACCCCATCACCAACAGACCGAAAAACCTGATGTACGAGCAGAGTTAAAAGTATTAACACGCATGCCTGTTGTTTTAGCACTGCTCACCACGGTCATGAGTGCTGGAGCTATGTTCGCGCTCTATACCTATATCGCACCAAGTTTAAAAGTCTTTACTCATGCAAGCCCTGAACTTATCACTTTCATGTTGGTCCTAATCGGGATCGGATTTTCAATTGGTAACCATTTCGGTGGTAAGTTTGCCGATCAATCCCTAGATAAGACCTTGATTGGCTTTTTAGTCTTACTGATGCTGATGATGCTGTTATTTCCAATTTTAGCAACCACCACCATTGGCGCAGCGATTGCATTAATCATCTGGGGAGCAGCAGCCTTTGCCGTCGTACCACCTTTACAAATGCGTGTTATGACAGTCGCTCACGATGCACCAGGCCTCGCTTCTTCAGTGAATATTGGTGCATTTAATCTTGGAAATGCTTTGGGTGCTGTTGCAGGTGCCGCAGTGCTAAATCTTAACCTAAGCTATGCTGCGGTGTCTTATGCAGGCGCTACACTGAGCGCTATAGCGTTGATTTTAGTATTGATACAGATGAAGCTTAAACCTCAAATTACTGCATGTTGCGCACAAGCTGAGTAACACATACTTAAAATAGCCTACCCAAAGTAGGCTATTTTTTAGTTCGCATATAACTTTAAAAAATCTGCCATTAATTTGGTTGCCCATGAATGGGTTTCGACTAAACCCTCATAATAACCACAGTGACTGCCTTTTTTGGTGGTTACCACCACAACATTCGGCAAAGAGCGGATTAATTCTTTATAGGGTTCAAAGTTTTGAATGTGGCAGACAGGGTCGTCTTCTGCGTTCAAAATCATCAATGGAATTTTAAGATTTTCAAATACATAAATTGGGTTGGTAGATTTGGCATAACTTTCATAATCAGCAAAACCCGCCATTTGAAAATATGCACGTTCAAACTGTGCCAGATTTTTACTTTTCAATACATCAATTAAAGAGGGTGTTGCTGACCATGTTGCAGAATAGGGTTCTACAAATTTCTGAAAGAGCTTCTTAGTCATCATTTTACTGTAAAAAGGGTGGACATTTTTAAAGCCAAGCTCAGTGTCATAGCCCGGACATAAAGCAAAAGCCGCTTTAAGTGGTGTTTCATCACCTTGTTCGCCTAAATAGCGGACCAATAGCCCCGTTCCTGCAGATGAACCGACGCCATACAAACTCGATGCGGGAAATTTCTGCTGAATAAAGGCAATCTGTTCACGTAAGTCATCGGTTGAACCAAATAAGTTTATTTTGGCAACAGGCATAGGTAAATTGGCATGACCGCGTCTTAGACAAAGTGCAATACGCCAACCTGTATATAGATGAAGATCCCGAACCACTTCCCGCATACTTTCAGGCGTTCCCGTAATTGTATGCATGAGCACCACAGTTGGCACATCTGCAGGTAAATCCAAACCCAACCATGCAATGGCTGTGATCCCTCCATCAGCCATGGTTAGCTGCTCTATAGCATCATATTTAAGCTTCACTTGACGCTTTTTAATGACATCAAAATATAGTAAATGTGCGTGGGTATTCGACAGCCAAGGCGTAGGGCGATATTTTTCATGTAGTTGCTTTAACTTCGGCAGCACATGTTTCATTTGCCCTTCAGGATGATAATAAAGCTGTGGTAATTCTGCACCGATTGCATGATCTACAAAATTTAAAAGAGCCTGACGCCCTTTATGCATCACATTATTCATTGACCCTACCTTCACCTCGCTTCGCACCACAGCAAATCATTTCCATCTTTTCACTTTGGCAGACAATGTCCATAAAAAACCGCATCTAAAAAACCGTATCTAGCTAGCAATATTTGTTTGCTTAAGCCTCATAAGCAAAAAGCATGACAATATCCATCATGCTTTTTATCATTCTGAGATGAGCATTTTAAAAACAGCAGAGTTAAGGCTGATATTGCATAATGCGCTCACCCATTTTCGCCGCCAATGCTTCCAACCCACTTTTCGGACGGAGCATGACTTCAAAATCAATCATCTGTCCTTGTTCATTAAACTGAATCATGTCGATCCCTTTTAACTTTTTCTCGCCAACATTGGCAGAAAACTCAAGCACCACATTTAAACCATCTTCTGAGTAAAACTCACGGTGATAGGTAAAATTTTCAAAAATTTGAATCACATTGGTCAAAATAAAAGTTACTACAGGCTTACCTGGATATGGGTTAAACGCGACAGGTGAACGAAACACCACATCCTCTGCCAAGAGTTCATTTAAAATATTCATATCCCGTGTGTCGAGCATTTCGTGCCAACGTGCAACAGATTTTTTTGTTGTTTCAATAGTCATGTTTATGTCCTTTTTTTTTGATGAATCATTTCCCTTTCCTCAAACTACTCTCCCAAATGGAGAGGAAGCACGACAACTGCCTATTAAATTGAATGAAGTTGTCGTGGTTTAGTATGAGGCTGATTAAATCACCGCAGCCAAATCTGCACCTTGACGAATGGCACGTTTAGCATCTAACTCACCTGCTTCTTTCGCACCACCAATCAAATGCACATTTTTCCCATCTGCTTGTAGCTGTTCATACATCGCGGTATAGGATTCCTGACCTGCACAAATCACCACATGATCAACATCTAAAATACGTGATTGACCATCAACGGTAATATGCAAACCTTGATCATCAATTTTGTCGTAGCTTGCACCCGCAATCATTTTCACATCGCGGTGTTTCAAACCTGTACGGTGAATCCAACCCGTGGTTTTACCTAAGCCAGCACCAACCGATTTAGCCTTACGTTGCAATAAATACACTTCACGCGGCGATTCTTCGACGTCTGGATGTTTCAAGCCACCAACTTGCGCATAAGTGGTATCAATTCCCCATTCATCATAAAATTTCTCAGGATTGAGGCTACCGCTTTCACCTTCATGCGTTAAATATTCAGCCGTATCGAAACCAATACCGCCTGCACCAATGATTGCTACACGTTTGCCAACAGGTTGACGTTCACGTAATACCTGTAAATAGCTCAATACTTTTGGATGATCAATACCATCTATATCTAACTGACGCGGTGTTACACCCGTCGCCACCACGATGTCATCAAAATCAGACTGAGCTAATTCTTCATAGGTTGCTGTATGGTTCAATACCAATTTAATCTGAGGCAATAGTTCTATTTTACGTTTGAAATAACGCAGCGTTTCATAAAACTCTTCTTTACCAGGAATCGTTTTCGCAATATTAAACTGTCCACCAATTTGGCTCGATGCTTCAAAAATAGTTATGTTATGACCACGCTCTGCAGCATAAGTTGCAAAGCTTAAACCTGCAGGTCCCGCACCAATCACAGCGATATTTTTCACCTGTGCAGATTCTTTAAATATCAGTTCAGTTTCATAGCAGGCTTGAGGGTTAACCAAACATGTTGCAATTTTCATTGAGAAAATATGATCTAGGCAGGCTTGGTTACAACCAATACAGGTATTAATTTCATCACTACGACCTTGTTCTGCTTTTTCCACAAAACGTGGGTCAGCCAGCATTGGACGTGCCATGGACACCATATCTGCATCACCCGAAGCAAGTACGTGCTCAGCCATTTCAGGAGTGTTAATACGGTTTGAGGTGATTAAAGGAACATTCACAATACCTTTTAATTTCTTAGTCACCCATGTAAATGCAGCACGTGGCACTTTGGTTGCAATGGTCGGAATACGCGCTTCATGCCAACCAATACCGGTATTGATAATGGTTGCACCAGCTTTTTCAATGGCTTTTGCAAGTTGCACAACTTCTTCGAAAGTCGAACCGCCTTCAACCAAATCCAACATAGAAAGACGATAAATAATAATAAAATTTTCACCGACTAATTCACGCGTACGACGCACGATCTCGATTGGAAAACGAATACGGTTTTCATAACTGCCGCCCCATTCATCATCACGGTGGTTGGTACGTGCAGCAATAAACTCATTAATTAAATAACCTTCTGACCCCATGACCTCTACACCGTCATAACCCGCTGTCTGTGCTAACTGAGCACATCGAGCAAAGTCATTGATCGTGCGTTCGACGTCTGCTGTGCTTAAAGCTTGCGGTTTTACAGGGTTAATTGGTGCTTGAATAGATGAAGGTGCAACATTATTGGCCTGATACGAGTAGCGACCTGTATGCAAAATCTGCATCGCAATTTTACCGCCAGCATCATGTACCGCCTGCGTAATCACTTTATGCTTTTCCGCTTCTTCTAAAGAGTCTAATTTTGAACCACCAGCAAATGTCACACCATCATCATTGGGAGAAATACCACCGGTTACAATCAGACCTACACCGCCTTTCGCACGCTCTGCATAAAAAGCTGCCATGCGTTCATAACCACCCGGTGCTTCTTCCAAACCGATATGCATAGAACCCATCAATACACGGTTCTTTAGCGTTGTAAAACCTAAATCTAGTGGTGCCAATAAATTTGGATAATTTGACATTTTTTCTCCTTAGCGTGCTGAAAAGCTGGCTATTTTTATCTTCGCTTGTATACGAGCTTTCTATTTCCATCTACGTATACAAGATTTTTGCAACTTGTTGCACTAATTTATATGCGAGATTTGATTTTTATGCAACATGTTGCATAATAAAAAGTACAAAACTATTTTGACTGAGCCATATATGTCTTTAGCCCATGTTTTACTCACGAGCTTACTTGAAAAACCGAGTACAGGAATCGACCTTGCACGCCGTTTTGACCGCTCTATGGGCTTTTTTTGGAATGCGACACATCAGCAAATCTACCGTGAACTCAGTGGCATGCAGCAAAAAGGCTGGATCAGCACTATTGAAGATGAGCACAGCACAACCCGTAAAAAAACCTACCAAGTTGAACAACTTGGACGTGTTGAATTAGCCAATTGGATGGTTGAGCAAAGCCCTCCGGCTCAATTACGTGAAGAGTTGATGGTTCGTTTACGTGCAGAAGCTCAGCTGGGTACAAATGGCGTATTACCCGAATTAGAGCGCCATCTTGAAATTCACAAAGAAAAACTAAAAGTGTACCAGTCTATTTTTGCAAAAGACTTTGCACATGCGCATGATGAAGACCGTACTTTGTACATTCATAAAATGATTTTACAGCTTGGGATTGATTTGGAAATCGGTTGGATCAAATGGCTTGAAACCATCATTCCACAGTTGCATAAGTTTAATCGCTAAAACAAAAAATAAATAGGAAGCCGCATGCCACACTATACAATGCCCGATCAGCAACAACTGTATGTTCGTGAATATGGTCAAGGAGAACCCATTCTGGTTTTATCTGGACTGGGCATGCAAAGTTGGCAATGGCACCCTTTTCTATATCAACACCGAAAGCATTTTAAATTTATCATTCCAGACTGGCGTGGATTTGGCGGCTCTAAACTTTGTCAAATTCCAAATATGGACACCATTTCAAGCCATTGGCGAGATATTGACAGCTTAGTTTCCCAACTTGGTTACGATAAAATCACGGTGATTGCTTACTCCATGGGGGCAACGACCACCATGCACGGTTTAAAATACGGTCAGTTTGCTGAAAAAATTAAACGTTATTTACACATCGATCAAACCCCTAAAATACGAGTAGATGCAGATTGGCAATTTGGTTTATATGGCAAACGTCACACTGAGTTTTTAAGTATTTTAGAAGACATCTCGAAGGTACTTGCAACCAACCTCTCTGTGCCATTTGCACAGCAGATGAATAAACATGACCGTCAAGGTCTGGTCGACGCTTGGTTAAGATTCATAGACTTACAAAATAGCAATCCTTATGCATTATCCGCTTTCCGTTTCGCATACCAACAACCAACTTTACAGAAGCTGATGTTACCATCACAAAGTGTGGCCTATTTATATTGGTATATTCAAAATTATTTGAACCATACTGAAGATTATCGTGAAGCCATTGCAGCACTCACCGCTCCGACGACTTTTTTCACAGGGGCAAAATCGATCCTCTATCCTGCCCAAGGTCAAAAAATTATTGCTGACAGCCTAGTCAATGCTGAGCAGATTATTTTTAAAAAATCGGGACACACTCCATTAATCAGTGAACCGGTCAAATTTAGCCGTGAAATCACCAAGTTTTTAAAACAAGCGATCTAATAAGACTGAATAAAAAAATAGGCTCATTACTTTTCAAGATTGAGCCTATGTTTTATGCAGAAAGGTGTTACTTAAACGTTTGCTTCAAAATTGAATTTCAAATTTAACGTTATTATTACTTTTTAAAATAAGCACTAGAAAACCCGACGATCGTATTCAATTGCTTCCAAATCATACACTTGGTAAACGCAGTCAAATAAAGGACGCGCCAATTCCCCTTCATCATCATTCCGCACAATCAAATAAATTTGGCTAATGGCAGCACTATCCGATAATTTCACATAATTCACATGCCTAAACTGCATAATTTGTACAGATTCAGGAACAATACAAATGCCTTCGCCTGCGGCAACCATGCCTAGTGATTGTTGCAAATCTGCTTGAGTATTAAAGCGTTTCGGCTCCATACCATATTCTAAAAACAACGACTTGATCAGCGTTGCATAACTTTGACCATCCGTTGCTGGATAGATAAAAATCTGCTCATCTTTGAGATTATTCAATGCAATCTGTTGTTGTGAAGATAAAGGATGGCTTGAATGCACCGCAACAATCAGAGGCTCTTCACGCAATAGCACACGTTTAACCGCCTGATCCGACACACGAACTCGGCTAAAACATGCATCAACCCGACCTTCTTTTAATGCCTGAATCTGATCGACTGCACTCAGTTCAATTAAATTTACATTTAAGTGTGGATATTGCTGACGGAACAAATAAACAATTCGAGGTAATAAACCACAGAGTAACGAACCGCCATAACCGATATTAATCGTGCGTTCAGTGGCACTGGCCCGCTGCGTAATGAGCTTAATTTCTTCTGCATTGGAAAGTAATTTCACAGCTTGCTGATAAAAGAAACGGCCAATGGTGGTGGTTCTTAAAGGACGGCTGCCACGCTCAAAAAGCTGCGCACCCAACTCTTCTTCTAAATTTTGAATTTGACGACTTAAAGGAGGTTGAGCAATAAATAGCTTTTCAGCAGCCTTCGTAAAACTCTGTTCTTCTACAACGGCGACAAAGTAACGTAAATGTCTTAATTCCATGACATTGTCCTTTAATGTCGAATTTCTTTCATAATGGTCTTTTATTTGAATATATCAGGACGACACTCAAATCACATCCTTCAAATTCGGTTATTTAAAAGATGTATACACCACATTTATTGTTTGGTCATGCTAATGTGAAACGATTACAAGGTTAACCCGACTTTAGTCTTGGCAATTTTGCTCAAACTTCTCACATGAAAAACTACAAAACGTGATTGACTTCATGAAACAATTCAAGTTAATTAGCAAAATCGTTGCAAATATGGAATAAGAACAGTGCTGAGTGATCTAGATGATTTTTATTGTTTTGCCCAAGTGGTCGAACATGGTGGTTTTAGTGCAGCAGAACGTGCAACAGATATTCCAAAATCAAAACTGAGTCGTCGGGTCTATAACTTAGAAGAACGTTTAGGTGTCCGCCTGATTCAACGTAGCTCACGACATTTTGCTGTGACAGATATTGGTATGAACATCTATCGTCATGCACAAGTCATGATGAATGCCGCTCAAGCCGCACACGATTTGGTTGATCATCTCAGTACGCAGCCGCGCGGCTTAATTAAAGTCAGCTTACCTGTTTCCATCGCGCAAAATGAAATGACCAAAATATTGCCTGAATTTTTAAAGCAATATCCAGAAATCAAAGTGCAAATGATGGTGACCAATCGGCGCGTAGATATCATTAATGAAGGCTTCGATCTTGCGCTACGTGTACGTTCAAATCTAGACGACGACCCCAATTTAGTCATTCGTAAATTTGAAACGATTGAGCAGCACTTATTTGCCAGTCAGGCCTATCTGAATAAATTTGGCGAACTCAAACACCCTGAAGATTTATCGCAACATCAAATATTAAGTATGGCGGATGAGCATCTTGATCAACATATTATTGTGACCGATGCACAGCATCATCAGAAAAAAATTAAAGTGAATCCAACGGTGATGGGCTCTGACCTGTCTATGTTAGCTGCACTGGCCTGCCAAGATTGTGGCGTGGCGTTATTACCCGACAGTATTGTGTCCGATCACGTGAAATCAGGTGCTTTGGTTCGTGTACTACCTGAATGGAAAGCTGCACATGGTATTTTCCATGCAGTTTATCCATCTCGTCGTGGCTTACTACCTGCTGTACGTGTATTCATTGATTACTTAGTTGAAAAACTCAGCCAACATGAACACGCTAAATTTTAAGCAAAAAAAAAGCTTACCCATGTGATGGGTAAGCGAAAACTTAAAAACTAAGAAACTACAGCAGAATCTGTAATCATATTATATAAATAAAATACATCTTTATTAAATCGTTAATAGCTCTAACTGATTTTCAGAGTTATAAGCAAAACCTTATAAATTAAGCTATAGAGAAAACCTCTTAGTCTTAAAACCTATAACGCTCATACACACTACAACTTATTAGACTAAAGTCAAAAAATATACACTTGTACAATTTAATTTAACTTCAATCCTTTAGATACAGCAGATTCAGGATTAAATTCGCGATTTAGCTTAGATTGCAGGATATGTACCTGTACCTTCTGGCCATGGAGATAGCAACTCAAAACCACTATCGGTTACAACCACCATATGCTCCCACTGTGCAGATAAAGAGCGGTCTGCAGTAATCACTGTCCAGCCATCTTTTAACTCTTTAGTTCGCGCTTTACCGCTGTTAATCATCGGCTCAATGGTAAAGACCATGCCTTTTTTTAGAATTACACCTTGACCCGGTTGACCATAGTGTAAAACGCTCGGTTGCTCATGATAAACCTTACCAATCCCATGACCACAGTATTCACGTACAATGCTGTAGCCTTCACGATGAGCAACTTGTTGAATGGCATAACCTACATCTCCCAATGTTGCTCCCGGTTTAACTGCATGAATCCCAGCAACCATGGCCTCGTAGGTAGTTTCGACTAACTTTTTAGCCGCAGGTGAAACTTCACCCACATAGTACATACGACTGGTATCACCAAAATAACCATCTTTAATGATGGCGACATCAATATTGATAATGTCGCCATCTTTCAATACGGTTTCTTTCGAAGGAATACCATGACAAACCACTTCATTCGGTGAAATACAGGTGGTTTTGGTATAGCCATAGTAGCCAACATTGGCAGGAGTCACTTTAAGTGTGTTGATGATAAAATCATTACAGATATCGTCCAAATATTCAGTCGTCACGCCCGGCTTGACATACTCCCCGATCATCTCTAAAACCTGAGCAGCTAAACGACCTGAAATGCGTAATTTTTCAATATCTTGCTCGGTTTTAATCGTGATTTTGGAAGCTTTCATCTGAATATCCTCAAATTTGAATACACCGAATTATAGACCTTTTAGATTTTTTTTGTTTTATTCAGCCAATATTTCTGCATTTATTCGGCTTATAGCATCCTATTTAGTGCTGAAAATTAGAACAATTGATTTATATCTGATAAATCTTAATCGCTAAACATATTTCTATAAAAAATTTATATACAATAAATTTCTTTTATTTATCATAAATATAAATAAAACATTATTTTATCTGTCAATATATTCATGATTCGTATTATAAAAACTATCTATACGATTTATAAATTTTGCTCCAAAAACGAGCTTAATTGCACTAAAATTGCCTTTTTTCACAGTTCATCTCCCCTTTATGACAAGTCTTCGTACACGGGATATTGTTGCCTTAGGTTTTATGACCTTCGCACTGTTTATTGGTGCAGGCAACATTATTTTCCCACCAATTGTCGCACAGCAAGCGGGTGAACATGTTTGGTTAGCTGCATTTGGTTTCTTAATCACCGCAGTTGGTCTACCTGTCATCACGATTATTGCTTTGTCGCGTGTTGAAGGTTCTATTCAAGTTTTAAGTTCACCTTTGGGTAAAGCAGCCAGCATTATCCTTACTGTCGCGTGTTACTTAGCTGTTGGACCTTTATTTGCAACACCTCGTACAGCTACCGTTTCTTATGAAATTGGTTTCTCTTCTTATTTTGGTAACGGCGCAAACAGTCTGCTAATTTATAGCGTGATTTATTTTGCATTAGTGACCATTGTTTCACTTTATCCAAACAAAATTTTGGATACTGTGGGTTATTTCCTTTCACCACTCAAGATCTTAGGTCTCATTGTACTGGGTATCTCTGCGTTCTTTATCCCTGCCGGTGTGATTCCACCTGCTATTGCTAATTACGTGGCTGCACCAGTTTCAGAAGGTGTGGTCAATGGTTATTTAACCATGGATACTTTAGGCGCTTTAGTTTTTGGTATCGTGATCGTAAAAGCCATTACTTCACGCGGTGTAACGGATAGTAAGCTCGTCACTAAGTATGCTGTCATTGCCAGTATTATTTCTGGTATTGGACTTACACTGGTTTATATCAGCTTGTTCAAACTCGGTATGGGCAGCCATGATATTGCTCCAAATGCAACAAATGGTGCAGTGATCCTGCATGCATATGTACAACATGCTTTTGGTGATATGGGCGCTTATTTCCTATCTGCAATGATCTTTGTTGCATGTATGGTGACCGCGATTGGCTTGACCTGCGCATGTGCTGAATATTTCTCAGAATTGACTAAAATTCCATACAAAGTTTTTGTGTTCATTTTAGTTGGTTTCTCACTGCTGATTTCAAACTTAGGTTTAACCAAACTCATTGCAGTTTCAGTGCCTGTTTTAAGTGCGATTTATCCACCTGCGATTGCAGTTATCCTACTGAGCTTCTGCTCTAAATGGTTTATTTCACCATCACGAGTTATTGCTTCTGTTACCGCATGTGCGTTTATTTTCGGTATTTTTGATGGTTTAAAAGTGGCTGGTTTCGAAGATGCGCTTCCAAGCTTTATTGCCAATCTACCGCTTGCTCAACAAAATTTAGCATGGCTGATCCCTTCTGTGATTGTGCTGATTATTGCTGCTGTAATTGACAAAGTTAAAAAATAACCTTTTTTGACCTGTCTAAAATCGGAGTTTTACCCGAATGACGATTTTACCTGTGACCAATAATTGTCGAGTTTTACCCAAACTGACTTTTATTTGTCCTACTACAGCGCAAAAATCCTAAGTCATTGAACTTTTTTAATAAAGTTTTATTTTCATGATGAGAAAAAAATCCAGCCCTTTGGCTACAAAATATAATAATAGTTAAAATACAAATACTTTCTGCAAAATACACCGTACACAAACTCCATGATTAAGCCCGATTCAGACTGTAAGCTAGGCGGTTTCGTGTCATAAAGCCGATATACCCGTGTTGGTATATATATTGCTTATTCATACATAGATATTATGCATCGACCATTTTACTCACCAGTCAACACCTTTAGATTCATAATATTTAGTATATGAATAAAATGATTATTCTTATACGATGATCTAACATAGTTTTATGACAAAATAATGACATTTGCTATTGAAATACTTCTAGTTTCGAAGTACAACAGTAGTTCAAACCTGACCAAAATCATGGGTTTTGGCTAAACAACAACAAGGAGGGGTGGAGATGTTATCAGTACATTTCAAAAAGCAATTCTTCATTAACGCTCTGAAGGCAAATAAGAACATGGTGACCTATACAAGCACCACTATTGCTCTCATGCTGACACTACTTATTCAAGGCTTAATACAAGGAAATTTAAGACCTGAATATTTTGCTTATGCGCTTATTGTCTCTGTAGCCTTTTATTTATGGGCAGTCATTGACCACAAATATCGAAAGCAAAAATCAACAGAATTTTAAGTTAGAAGATGGATGAGGCATCATCCATCTTGAAAAAAGAAAGATGCCACCCCCACCTTCTCGATCATTTAATCCTTTTTAAATAACAATACAAATAATCCCTAAAATAACCAGAAAATCATCAGCCTTTTCTCATAAATTTTCAATTCTGCAGAACTTAAAATTTTGTTTATATAAATTCTTCGACCTAACAATCGTCTGCACTTTAAAAGCTTTTATCTCCTGATTAGCCTCCAATCTAATTGATACGATTTTTATTTGATACTACTTTGCTTAAAACCAAAATTTAACGATGACTCCGAAGAGCAATCCGAGTGTTGCAATTAACTCGCCAATCACCAATCCAAGCATTGCCATACTCATCATCCATTTAGGTAAATGCCATTTGCCTAAGACGTGCGGTACTTTAAATTGATTGGTGGTATCAGCTAAAAAGCCATGCAGCACATAGCTTAAAATCGAAAAGCTAAAAAAGAACAAATTGATGATTACAAAGAGTAAATTGAGTGTATGTGGAAGTGCTGAAAAATAGGCCAATACCGCTAAAATAAGCGTCGCTGGGGCGTATAACAAACTGCTCCGATGTGCGATATCTACATAATAATGCGCACGTGCCAGTTCAGACTGCCTTATTTGTGCATATTTCCACACACCTGTGAGCATACCTACCCATAAATAAATCCCACTAAAAACTATCGCAATTTTTACTGCACTCGAAAGTTGAAGCATGTCCATTTTAATTTACATCCATTGTTCAATTATACGCATTATTTTTATCTGTATTTCTTCTGCAATAGTACTTGCTTCAAACCTGTTATGACATGACTTTAGAGTCATACTCTTTTCAGGTTTCTTTTTGGAACTTGTGTAAATTAGTGACATCGGAACACACCCATGAAGTTTGAATCATGTCATCATCTGAAAAACTCACGATTCATTGCCAAGACGGCTATTCACTGAGTGCGCGCTTTTATCCGCACCAGACAGAGCTCAAACAGGCTTTACCTGTGTTGATTTGTCCAGCCACAGGCATTACCAAGCAATTTTATAATAGCTATGCAACATGGTTGAGCCAACAAGGCTATGACGTTTTAGTTTTCGATTTTCGTGGTATTGGTGAGTCGCTACACAGCCTTTTAAAACAATCGACAGCAAGTATTGTGCAATGGGGGCAGCTAGATATCCCTGCGGCAATCGACGCTTTGATCAGTAAAACGCAGGCACCTAAAGTCATATTACTCGGTCATAGCGCAGGCGGACAATTATTAGGTATCGTGCCAAATTATGACAAAGTTGCCAAAGTGGTTGCTGTTTCTGGCTCTACAGGTCATGTCAAAGATCTTAAAGGTCGCACCAAGCTTTTAGCTCCAGTGATGTTTAATGTGATCTTCCCGATTGCACGCTATACCATTGGCTATGGCCCGACTAATGCGATTGGCATGGGTGAAAATTTGCCAAAAGATGTTGCTCGTGAATGGGCTGAATTTTGTAGCAAACCCGGTTATGTCATCAACGCCTTAGGCAAAACTGTTCAGCATGATTTTCATCAACAGGTGAGCTGTCCGATCACTGCCGTATGGAGCTCTGATGACGAAATCGCCACGGAAGCCAATGTCAAAGACTTGCTGCGCTTATACCCGAATGCTTCGACTCAAATGATTGAGTTAAAACCGAAAGAAACAGGTCATAAAGCCATCGGACATATGTTGATGTTTAAATCGTCACATCAAAACCTATGGCCGATCATTGAACAACAGTTACACGCTTAAGTTTTTGCCACTCAGTCAGTAATCCGGCTGAGTGGTCTTTTTATAATCTGCACAAGATTTTCTATTTTTAGCTTCAATCACCCTGCCTAACACCTTACATAATTTATTTTTCTATCTTTAAAATCTGCATTGCAAGTCCGAGTGTGCTAATTTTCTTCAGCCGACCATTGCAAAAAATGATATAACTATTTTTTCTCAATTATATTCTATTTTGGCATGAGTGAAGCACGACACAACCTCGACAGAATTGATCGCTTAATATTATCCGCATTAAGAGAAGATGGACGACTCACCATAGCCCAGCTGTCTGAACGTGTTGGTCTCTCCTCTTCGCCGTGTTGGACACGCTTAAAGCGTTTAGAAAATTTAAAAATTATCGACGGCTATACAGCCAACATCAACCCAAAATCGATTGGGATCAATGAATTATTCTTTATTGAAATTACATTAGAACGTCACGATGATGAAATTTTAGATCAATTTAGTGAAACTTTAGCCAATATGCCAGAAGTGGTAGAAGCACATTTAGTCACTGGCGATTATGATTATTTGGTGAAAGTTGCAGTTAAAAATGCTGAACACTATGAGCGTTTTTTGCGTAAAAACTTATATTCTATGAAAGGTATACGCCATACCCGCTCTATTTTTGCGCTACGACAATTAAAATCTGCCAGCAGTGCTGACCTCATGATGATTGAGTAATGAGCCAATATAGATCTAATCTATAAGATGACTTTAAAATTTAAGGGCAATTGAATGCAGCACTCAATTGCCCTATTTATGCGGTCTAATCTATAAAGCCATCTTTTTTCAATTTTTTATCTGTCAAATACTCACGTATGACCAATGTTGCAATAATAATGATGGCTTCTAGGATCGCCACAGTGACGGTTATTTTGGTAAAAACTTCGACACTGAGCCACTCAAACCACAATTGAGCGATGGCTAATAAACCCCATAAAACTGAAATAATAAGTGCACTAAAGACACCGTATTTCATTTTTCTCTCTCCAAAACAACCACATAAGCTTCACGCTTCCAAAAAAGCAGCATACGGCGGATATCTTTTTCCATCGTAATCACCGCCCAGCCTTGCTGCGCATTTTGATTTAAAAAATTGGTGAATTTAACTGGATCAACTTTTGAAGAGCCAAGCAGTAAAGATCCCAGCATACCTTCTTGATAGATAACAACTTTATATTCTTTCATCAATATAGTTCTTTATGGTTATAGTGAAATGAACAAATGTTCAGAGCAAAGTATAACGATCGGTTTTTCCTAAAACAACCTAGTTTTAACTGTCAATTTGCTCAGCAATTTTTTCGATTTTATGTTTTAATACATGCAGTATGAGATGAGCCTTATATGAGTATCACGCGAGTGATACGACTAGCCCCTAACCATGGGGCTTTTTAATGTCCGCATTTATGATTTTCAAGTTTTAGCATCTTTGAGAGACTCTTTCGCTAATAGTTTGCTGTGTCTTTCGACATGCTGCCAGCATAGCCCTATACTCGTAAAGCTAAGAAAGTATTCAAAGCAACGATATACTTACTTAAATCTATCACCGATCAGTTAAAAATAATCACTGCAGTCTCTTCTGCCTGCAAATATCTAGGTGTCAGCACTTCACGCTTCTATGCATGAAAAATGTTAGATTTATTTATGTATGATGATTTGAAAGCTATCCATTGGCAGCATCATACTCATTTAGGCGCACAATCATGTCCATGACATACATGATCTTGATTATCGTATGAATGAATGTTCTGTCTGTAGAATCTAAGAATATTTAAAAAGCTAAGTTTACTGAATAAAGTTGCACGCAAATATAAGCATACAACGGATATTACTTATATCAGTACCAAGCAAGATGGGTTGTATTTATGTGGATGCTAAGTTTATTTAGTCGTTGTACTGTCTGTTGGCAAACTAGCCATTGTAATGGTCAAGTAAAATCAGACCATCAATTGATATGCGTGTAATGCATTTAATTAAGCAGTAGCTCATCAAGGTTATCCTAACAGGTGCATGGTACATTTCCTTGCAAAGCAATACTTCACAGACTCGAAGTACTGTAATCATGATTGTAGGGGCTATTTATTGATGAATAACGGTATTCTAGTATACAACCGTCGCGACCTTACACAGTATGCTGCTCATGGGATAATGCAGTAAGCGAAGCTTGTCTCCCACATTAAAAGACCATGTGATTCACGGTAGTGTTTACTACTAGAAAAGAAACCGATGCTGTATTATTCTCAAAGTTTACTACCATCGAATTAGACGACATTCTACAAATGACTGGTTAAGTCTAAAAGCCTTTAAGCAGAAATATTTTAAGTATTTAGAAGGGATGACCGTTCACGATATTGTTTAGGATCAATGCTTCACTTGCTTGATGGGTCACTATGAAACAGTCACTTGCCGCAGTAAATCTGAAGTTCTGCTGTGCATATAAAAAATCCTCCTAAGCGGAGGATTTTTCGACTAAAACTGTGTGCAGTTTAGAATTTTGCTTCTAATACATTCGCTGACACTTGGTTTTTCCAAAGCTCACGTAAAGTCGGTAGATAGAATTTTTCACCTAGCTCGACCAACTCTGCATCAATCAAACCATGAACTTCGTGCATGAATAAATAATCAAGTTCAACGGTTTGTAATTTTGACTGTGCTTTTTTATATTCTTTACGTTTTTGCTGTGCTTTTTTTACCAAGTTATCTGCATAAGCACGGTCTTTATATTGGGCAATAGCATTCAAACGTAGCTCAATTACGCCCCACCCACTGAGTAGCAATTTAAATTTTTCAAAATCTGTCGTTGTCGATTCCCAGCTCATTTCTTCTAGATTTTCATTTTCAGGCAAAACGGGTAGCAAAAGCTCCATAACACTTGGGAAAATCTTTTTAAAATTCAATATAAATTTAACAGGATGCTCGCCCGGATAGTCTTTAAATTGAACGTTCTTTTGGACATCTGTCAAATAGATGGTGAGCATTGGGGGAAATCCTTAAATAAAATACTGTCTTGCAAATATTTATTCAAACAAATGTCAAATAGCAACGAAAACAGAAAAAGAAAGGCATTTTAACAAGTGTGCCAATGAATTCAAAGCCCAATCCAATGAATTACTCTCTTCCAACATTGGCCTTGCTTCATTTTTTCGTTACCCAGTTTTTTATAAATCATCCAGTTTATATCTATACTTTTACAGCTGAAAATGAATCAAAAGAATCTGTATTAGGCAGTATCTAGCTGAAAAATTGATGAATCATAGATCCAATAAAAAGAGAGGCTGAATATAAATCAGCCTCTCTACTTGTTTACAAATACTTTAGATGAATGATCTCAAAAAATTTATTTGGTATTTGGTGAAACCATTTGCTCAGGACGAACCACTTCATCAAATTGCTCAGCAGTGACTAAACCGAGTTCTACCGCAACTTGTTTTAAGGTTTTTCCTTCCTTATATGCAGTTTTAGCAACTTTTGCAGCATTTTCATAACCAATTACAGGATTGAGTGCCGTAACTAACATTAATGAATCATGTAAGAAATGGTCGATTTTTTCACGGTTTGGCTCAATGCCTACTGCACAGTGGTCATTAAAGCTATTACATGCATCACCGAGGAGTTGAATAGATTGCAATAAGTTAAAGGCAATAACAGGCATAAACACGTTTAATTCAAAGTTACCCGATGCCCCAGCAACATTAATGGTTGTGTCATTTCCAAGTACTTGAGCAACCACCATCGTCATGGCTTCACTTTGAGTTGGATTGACCTTCCCTGGCATGATGCTTGAGCCTGGTTCATTTTCTGGAATGCGTAGCTCACCAAAACCACAGCGTGGGCCACTGGCTAACCAGCGCACATCATTAGCGATTTTATTTAAACTTGCAGCAAGTGTTTTTAACGCACCCGACGCAAATACAGCTGCATCACGCCCTGCAAGTGCTTCAAATTTATTTGGCGCAGTGACAAATGGCAGACCCGTTTGTTTCGCAAGTTCTGCTGCTGCTTTTACAGCATATTCAGGATGTGCATTCAGACCTGTACCGACCGCTGTACCACCTAGTGGTAATTCATACAGTCCTTCTAAAGCTTGATTTAAACGCTTCAAACCATGATCTAGCTGTGAAACATAGCCGCTAAACTCTTGGCCTAATGTTAAAGGCGTTGCGTCCTGTAAATGTGTACGGCCAATTTTAACAATATCTTTAAATTCGTTAGATTTTGCTTCTAAGGTATTACGCAGTTTTGTTACTGCAGGAATTAAAAGCTCATTGATTTGTAAACTTGCAGCCACATGGATTGCAGTTGGGAATGAATCGTTGGTCGATTGAGCACGATTGACATGATCATTGGGATGGACAGGTTTTTGTGAGCCCAACGGATTACCCAGTTTTTGATTGGCAATATTGGCAATGACCTCATTACAGTTCATGTTACTTTGCGTGCCTGAACCAGTTTGCCAAACTACCAGTGGAAATTGTGCATCCCACTGCCCTGAGATCACTTCTTCGGCTGCATTGACGATATAACCAGAAAGTTCCTGAGGGATTTGACCCAATGCTGCGTTAGTAATCGCTGCTGATTTTTTAACGAGACCCATTGCACGAATCATTGGACGTGGTAAACGTTCACCACCAATTTTAAAGTTTTGCAAACTACGCTGTGTTTGTGCACCCCACATCGCATCGCTAGGTACTTCAACATCGCCCATTGTGTCATGTTCAATACGTGTTTGCATAAATGACCTCATATCCTTATCTATAAAATTGAACGTCTGTGCAGAATCAAATTCTGCTGATAAATACAGTTTAGGTAACTTTTTTAGCCTTGTAAATAATAACCATTATCAATTATACGTGTTTTATTTGATAATCTTTATCGTGATTTTATAAAGAAAATCATGCACGACGATTAAATTTACCCAATACAAGACGAGTTAATTCCCTCTTAATGTTTGTTGATAGAAACGCCATTCATCTTCTAGCATTTTCTTTAAATCTTGTTCAGGCTGCCAATCAAAAGTACTTTTCGCTTTCTGTGTACTTGCCCCAAGCTGGTCATATTCATGGCTTGGATAAAAAGTAGATTCGACAGTCTTAATCTCGGCCTTAGTTACTTCTGAAAGCGTATCTAATAGTTGCTGTATCGAAACCAACTCACCTGAAATATTAAAAGCCTCACAGGCGAATTGCTGCTGCGACAACCATTGCAAACATTGCCACACCGCCTTACAACAGTCGAGTACATGCAAGAAACTCCGTTCCACAGTACCATCTCCAGTTTTAGCTTGTTTGCGAAGTTCGATAAAATCTCGTTGTAAAGCCCCAACTTGCATCGCAAGCGGCACGATATTTTTTGGCAATGGCGCAACAAACTCACCTAAAACTGCATGTTCGAAAGCACCTGCGACGTTCCCTAGACGCAAAATCGCAATTTTCCACTCATTATCAGTACGTGCGGTATCCCGTATAATTTCTTCCACCATTTGTTGAGATTTCACATAGGGATTTGGATAGGTAAAATTGATTTCTATGTCTTCTGTTAATTCTGCCGACGACTGACCATATACCGCTAAACTTGATAAATGGATCAGTGTTCGTACACCTGTTCGCTGCATGGCACGCAGCAAACTCATGATACAACTGACATTATCATTATAATATTCAAGTGGTTTAAGGACGGATTCTTCCAATGACTTAAAGCCTGCCGTATGAATGACAGCATCGACGGTATATTGTTCAAATACTTTATTGAGTGCGGGAGTATTGCGAATATCGAGTTTGACAAAAGGCACATACATGCCTGAAATAAATTCAAGTCGTTCAAGTGTTTGTAAATTTGCATTGGATAAATTATCCACAATAATGACTTCTTGACCTTGAGCCATTAAACTCAAGGCTATATGTGAGCCTATAAAGCCTAAACCACCAGTCACTAAAATCATTGTTTAGATACTCCTTATAGTTATCAAGCTTTTACAAATCTTTGGCATCATCTTGGTGTCGTCACCAACTTATCTACAGATCTAAATTTTGAAACTTCGCCTCAGCATTTTTCATGAGCCGAATAATCTGCAAGAGCATTCTAGTTTTATCTTACTGCTTTAGAATTTTGACTGTGTTGCAGTTATGGATATTAACTGTATTTGATTTACGACAAATGACCTCGCTAGCGATCAATTTTGAAGACATCACAAGTTTTCGTGGCATTTGAGTTGAAGGGTTTTTGAAGAAGATATTTAATAATAGTTACATTGCGAAGCATGTTAGACAGCAACAAAATATTAGAAATGATCTTATCGAATGAGCAAATTGAATTGAGCAGTCTGACTATTTTTGAGGTGGAGAAGCAGGATGTGAACGCCAGATGAATCATCAGAAATATTCATCTGGCAAGATGTTGCCAATGTAACTATAGCAGCAGCAAAAGTTTGAAATCGCAAATATCTAGCAAACTTAATTTAGCGGATATAGCCTTTTTTAATCATGGCTGAGAATAGGAACTCGTAAACTTTTAAGATCATGCTCACCAAATAAGACCCATATTTTCGCCATAAAGACAGTCCAACAAAATTCAGCAAAACCGCAATGATCAGCGCTCCCGCCATATCCATTGGATAATGCAAACCTAAATAGACTCTCGACCACGCCACAAGAAAAGCGAAAGCTAGAAATACATAGCCGACAGCTTTTTGCTTTGAAAAAATATAAGAAAATGCAATCGTACTAAAAAACAGCATATGATCACTCGGGAATGATCCATTCGGTGAATGTTCTATAATCGTGCGTCCAACATCCAAGACAAAGGGTCTAGGATAGTAAAAGAAACTTGAAATCACTTGGCTGATAAGAAAAGCGACGATAGTAAACACAGTGGCTTTAACGATTTGTTTTTTGATATCAAAATTGCCTTTAAACCAAGCCAAAAACATCAAAAGAATCACGATATAAAATAGATCATTGGCTATAAATATGGCAAAAGAAATGGTGAAATCTAAAGCATTGTCCGAAGCATTGATTGAATTAAATAAACTTAAATTAAATTTCTCTATATTCATGAGTTGGTTTAAAAAATGAAAAGATCATAGCACTCTGTAAAATCAAAAATTGCGTTTTATTCATACAAAGATTTTTCAGTATGTAACCGCACAGTTTATTTATGAAAAACTGACGGCTTGAAGCTGAATCCAAAATAAACCAAAAGTTATATTTGAAGAAAAATTGGCAATGACTTCGCCGCCTAAATAAGCAAAACTTTGCAAATATTCAGATCATTGAGTAAATCATTGTATACTAGCTTTTTCTTCTGAACTCAGAACAAACTGTCGATCTAGACCGTTTATTCATTTAGTGAATTTCGATGAGTACTCTATTACTAATTACCTCCTCACCCACTTCGATATTGGCTTGGCATGCTTTGGGCCTTGCCCAAGCGCTGAAGCAGAAAGGCGAAAACTTTCGGGTTTTTTTCTATCAAGATGGTGTAAATGTGGCAAATGCCCTGCAATGGGTGCCAGATGATCAGCGCAAACTCAGTAGTGAATGGCAAAAACTCGGCATTCGTTTACCTGTTTGCGTAAGTGCAGCTCTCGCACGTGGGATCACAGATCAGGAAAATGCACAGCGTCACAATATTCAGCAACATAATTTAGCTGAACAATTTGAACTTGTGGGCCTAGGCGAACTTGCCGATGCCGTACAAGCTGCTGACCGTTTATTGCAATTCTAAATATTTTGATTGCCGCGCATTTGTAGCATTGAAAAGGAAAATTACGTGAAATCTGTACTGGTTGTTTTAACTCATGCAAATCTTGCAAGCTTACAAGTACATGAAAGTCTTTCTGCAACCATGGTGCTTGCAACCTTCGGCTGTGACGTTAAAGTGTTGCTCAAAGATGCTGCGCTGAGCTTACTTCAGGCAGAACAAGAGTTTAATCAGCTCAAGCATGCATTTAAACTCGCATCCAACATGGTTGATAGCTTTGAGTTTTATGATCTCACCCCGATTTATATTGAACAAAAAAATTCACAGCATCCTTTTGTGATCAACAGTGAACAAGAACTCGAATTTGTTCAATTCAATACCGAATTGATTCAACAATTCGATCATGTGTTGTATTGGTAAAAAGAGGAATGATGATGTCAAATTCTACGCTGTATTTAGTCCAAGCCAGCTATGCCAATACCCTACAGCACATCCAGCAGTTAGCCAGTTTAATCAACCCTGAAGATGCAATCATCTTGATGGGTGAAGCAGTCTTACATATTGCAGATGAACAAATTCAGCAATTTGGCACATGTTATGTACTCGAAAATGATGCTGAGATTTTAGGTAAAAGTATGAATTATAGTCATATGAAAGTAATCGACTATGCCGCTTTTGCTGATCTATGCCTTGGATTTAAAAGATGTATTTCACTCAAATAATTTGAGTAAAAGCGATCCATTTCTACAATCTTCTCTTTTGGAATGAATATGAATCTTGAATTAGACCAAGATGGCCATTTGGTGGATTACACTATTTGGAATGAAGCTGTTGCCCAAGAACTGGCTAAAAGTTTAGAACTTGAGTTAAGCCCTTGGCATTTTGAAGTTTTACAAGCTGTACGACAGTTTTATCAACAGTTTGGTCACTCGCCGGCAACTCGCCCACTCATTAAATTTTTAATGAAAACGGTAAGCGCTGATATTAATAATGCGGTGTTACAAGACAAATTTAACACCGGTTTGGTCGCTCGACATTTAAGTCGTTTAGCGGGCATCCCTAAACCTGCAAATTGTTTGTGATTTTAAAGCAACCCAAATACCGCTTAGGCTAATTTGGCTAAATAGATGCAAATCAGCATCTTGAAGAAAGCCATAAAACAGCTTAGGCAGGTTTTAATTGATTTAGAGCGATGTAATAGGCTTGGGTAAATATCGGTTTGACCTGTTTGGCTTGGATCGGTTCAGCACAACATGAGCACACTAAAACCGGTTTAAATTTTTGCCCACATGCCTGATGGACATATTCAACAGGTGATCCTAAGCCCTGATCCATATATTGATCAGCCCAATGGGTCATAGCTAGAAGGATTGGATACAAGTCTAAGCCTTTTTGCGTCAGTCGATATTCAAAACGTTCCTGACGCTCGACATAAGCAACTTTGGTTAAAATACCTTCTTCAACCAAACGCTTTAATCGGTCGGATAACACATGACGCGTCACACCGAGATTTTGTTGAAAGTCATCAAAACGTCGAATGCCCATAAATGCATTACGGATAATCAACATGGTCCAACGATCCCCTAGCACTGAAAGCGCACGAGCGATTGAACACGGTTGTTGACCAATATCATCCCATTTCATTTTATGAACCATCAAAAATAACGACCAACACCCAATTTAATTCATGCCTGTTGATTTTGCAAAATCCTTTTCAATAATCTTTGATGTACAAATCATAAATCCACCATCGTTTCAACGCATTCATTTTATCTGCTTGATCTGTAAATGAACTAAAAATGTATTTTGTCTTTATTGTCCTCAATTATTTCTAGCCATGCACGCGTTGCGGGACTCATGGCAACAGTGGTATTCCAGGCCATACTGAGTTTCCAGTCTAGGTTTGGATTTTCTAATTCAGCCATATGGTATTTTGCCGCATCAAGTTGTTCACAATAAATTTTAGGCAGGAGTGCAATCCCGACATTTGAATCTACCATTTTGGCGATGAAGTCCCACTGGCTACTTTTACACACTACATTGGGCTCAAATCCGACGTAATTTGCCGCCTGTATAATGATGTCATTGAGTGTGAAGGTATCATCATATAATAAAAAGGATTCTTCTTTTAATTCAATCAACGAAACGGTTTTTCGCTTACGCCACTGTGAGTTTTTTTTGGACAATAGACACAAAGGTGACTCCATCACTGGAATACCACTCAGCACCGGTTTCAAGTGACCCAAAATAATCCCGACGTCGACCTGTTTTTTTAAAATGGCACTTTCTATACCTGTCGCCCCAACCTCAAAAAAGCTCAGTTCAATATTGGGGTATTTTTTATGAAACAGCGCGATTAACTGACTGAACAACACTGATGCCAATGGCGGTAAACCTAGGGTCAATTTACCTTGTTTTAAGGCACGAACTTGGGTAACGGTATCAAGCATCCGTTGTTGTTCATTCAATATCACTAAGGCATGCTGATAAATCTGCTCTCCCATATAGGTGAGCTGTGCTTCCCTTTTTCGACCTGCTTCTCCTTTATGAAATAAAGGCACGCCGATCTCGTCTTCTAACTGACGAATTAATTTACTAATGGTCGGCTGAGTGACAAAAAGCGCTTCTGCTGCATGACTAAAACTCTGTTTTTGTACGATGGTCACAAAGACTTTTAGGCTTTTAATGTCCATTATTATTCCATTTAAGCATAATTAATAATTAATTATTCATAATTATACAGGGTATGCACTTTTAAAATAGCGTCATCTCCTATTCTACTGTCGTCTCATGGATACGTTTCCACAATCTACTTCCAAATTTACCCAGTTTCTTAAAACTTTAGCGCAGCTAAGTTTATTGATATTGATCTGGTGGATTGGCTCTTGCATTCAATCTTGGTTTAACTTGCCGATCTCTGCTGGCGTGATTGGTTTATTGCTCCTTTTAGCCGCATTGTTGAGTGGTTTATTTAAAATGCAGTGGATCAAACAAGGCTCAGATTTTATTTTGGCTGAACTGGTTCTATTCTTTATCCCCTGTGTAGTTGGATTAATTAAATATCAAGATTTATTACTCAGCTCTGGCTGGCAGTTAATTTTAGCCGTGGTACTGGGTACCGTCTGTGTCATGGTGTTTACAGCATTTACGGTTTATTGGGGCTTTAAACTCGAGGCAAAACTTAAAGCGAAACACCAAACTGCGACAGATCATGATGTCAACACAGCAGGAAAAACCTTATGAACGATTTTGGGTTGAACAGCATCTCTGTATTGTTTTTCGTCCTGACCCTTGTCGGTTATATTTTGGCGAAAAAGCTACATCGTAAGTTACCGTATATGGTTCTTTCCCCTGCACTATTCGTCCCGTTTGTGCTGATTATACTCATGCTTTGCTTTCATATTTCATATGACACCTATATGCAAGAAAGCCAATGGATTGTATGGATGCTCGGCCCTGCCACTGTGGCCTTTGCTATTCCCATCTATGAATATCGACAAATTATCCGTCAGCATGCGCTGAGTATTAGTTTGGGCATCGTGATTGGCATGTTAGCAGGAATTATCAGTGCTTTTTATTTGGCACAGTTGTTTCAGTTTGACCAAGAAACGTCTTATAGCTTAATGGCACGTTCCATTTCTACCCCCTTTGCCATGGAACTTACCTCGAATATTGGGGGTTCAGTCGAATTGGTGATTCTATTTACCATGATTACTGGGATTGCCGGCGTGGCTTTGGCTGACCTAGTTTTGGCTGGGCTTAAATTGCATTCACGCTTTGCGCAAGGTGCGGCTCTTGGCAATGCTGCACATGGATTTGGTACAAGTAAGGCGTTATCACGTCATAAAGAAGAAGGTGTTGCAGCCTGCTTGAGCATGGTACTAGCTGGGGTCTTTATGGTATTGCTTGGGCCATCACTTATTCATTTGGTCATTTATCTATTAGGATAAAATAAAAAGCCCAGTGCATTAGCTGGGCTTTTTTTAAATCAGGAGTTAAGTCATTTCACTGTAAAAACTAAGCAATTACATAATGTAGTGCTATGACAAACGCTAAGAGACTCGACACTTCTGTAATTTCAATCGCTGCACCAATTGTATCTCCCGTTACGCCACCTATACGCTGAATAAATTTCCATCGCAAATACAGTAAAGTACAAATAAACGCGAATATACTCACCACTCCAGTCCAGCTAAAATACAAACATGCACTTAGGCAGAGTATAAAGACCAGGTATGCCGACTTTCGTGGAATAGTTGCTGCTATCGATGAGCCCAAGCCTTTTTCACGAACATACTGAGTTGTTAAAAACAAAAATAAAGGGGCTAAACGACCTAATACTGGAAATACAATTAATGCCAAATACATTTGCTGTTGTAGCAAAACATAAAGCGCCGACCATTTGAGTAAGCAAATCACGACGAGGCTCAACACACCAATCGGCCCACATGCAGGGTCTTTCATGATTTTAAGTGTACGTTCGGCATCACCAAAGCCACCGACCCATGCATCTGCCGTATCGGCTAAACCATCTAGATGTAACCCACCTGTGAGCCAAATCCAAACCACAAGCAAAATGCTACTGAGTAAGATGATTGGCAGGCTGTGAAATGTAAAAGCAAGCAAGGCAAGAATGCCACCGATCAGCAATCCCACCACTGGATAAAACAGTAAAGACTGTCCATTTTGCTGTTTCGATGGCATCGCTTTAAGTTGAATCGGAAAAGTCGTGAGAAACTGTAGAGCAATCCAAAAAGGTGTCATTCACTTTGCTCCAAAAGACGAATATTTGCACGATTTTGAACAATGAATGAATTTAATTGTCCCAATTCGGCAGTCATTTCTAATAAATCATCTAAATGACATTGCTGTGCCATACATTTTAACAATTTAATCACGCCACCATGGGAAACCAATAAAACGCGGTGCCAATGATGCTGTTGAGCCTGCAAGACTAACTCATCTAGACCGCTTAATATCCGATGTTGAAATTGCTGAAGACTTTCTGCATTCGGTGGCGTAAATGTGCTGGGACTTTGCCAAAACTGTGCGAGTAACTCTGGAGTGTTTTCATAGATATGCTTGGTTGATACCGCTTCCCAGTCGCCAAAATGAATTTCTTGAAACTTCGCATTTTCAAACATTGGACATTTGAGTTGTTGAGATAAATCTAAAGCAAATAAACGGCAGCGCTGTAAGTCAGAAGTAATGATGACATCCCAACTCGCTAAACCGTGTGTATGTATGACGTTCAATACATCATCTATGGTCTGCTGCATCTGCTGCCAACCTTTTTGCGTCAAAGCATCATCTGTAGAGCCACGTAAGGTATGGCTCAGTTCAGTCTCACCATGACGCAATATATCTAAACGGAAATGTTCCATTTAAACTTTTTCACCAATCACAGCAGCTTGTGCAAAAGTCGCCATGTTGTTATGTAAACGACATGCCAAACGAATTAAACCCAATGCCGCACCGGCACCGCTGCCTTCACCTAAACGTAAATTCAACTTCAAAAGTGGATCAGCTTCAAGGGCTTGGAGTAAACGTTGGTGCCCATATTCAGCCGATTGATGACCAAAAAGCATCCACTCACGTACAGCAGGATTTAAACGAACAGCGACCAAGGCAGAAACCGTACTAATAAATCCATCCACGACCATTGCCAGACCCAATTGCGCACAGCGAATGTACGCTCCAACCATCGCGGCAATTTCCAAACCACCTACAGCACATAGAGCTTTAAAGACATCTTGGCCGACATAGTCCTGATGTAAAGCTAAAGCTTGATCAATCACTTGTTTCTTATGTGCCAATTGTTCAGCACGAATACCTGTACCAACACCTGTCAGTTTTTCGGCCGGCTCATTAAATAAAAAACATGCAACAGCAGAAGCAGAACAGGTATTGCCAATGCCCATTTCCCCTGCGACATAAATTGACGCACCTGCAGCGATAGCATCTTCAACACTTTTACGGCCGAGATTCATCGCTTCAATACATTGTGATTCGCTCATCGCAACAGTTTTAGCAAAATTTGCTGTACCCGCTGCAATACAGTAGCGCTCTACCCCTGCATATTCATAAGCGTCACCTACCGAACCACAGTCAATCACTTGTAGTTTGGCTTGATACTCACGTGCAATGACACTAATACATGCACCACCGGTCGTGAAGTTTTGTAGCATTTGGCGTGTGACAGCTTGAGGATAGGCCGAAATATTTTCTTCCATCACGCCATGATCACCTGCAAAGATGGTGATCCATGGGAAATCGATATTGGGCTGATCTGTGTTTTGTAATGATGCAAGTTGCACCGCTACATTTTCAAGTTCTGAAAGTGAGCCCGTAGGTTTAGTTAGCTGTAACTGGTGTTTTACCGCCTGTTGCTTAGCTTCGATACTCGGATTTTGACAGGGTTCTTGCCACCAGTTCATGCTTTATCTCCTTTTAAGATTATTGGAAAACCTGCAACACAAAACACCACATGGTCAGCAATTTGACCAATTTGTTGATGTAAGCGCCCAGATTCATCGACGAATTTTCGACTGATTTGTCCCATGGGAACAACGCCTAGTCCAGTTTCGTTACTGACTAAAATAATGTCTGACTTTAATGTCGGTAGCACCGTAAGTAATTTTTGGCATTGTTGCTGTTGAAAGTCTGCTTGTTCATGCAGCAATACATTACTCATCCACAGCGTTAAACAATCGATAAGAATGGTTTGATGAGCTTGGTCTATTTCAACTAAGCGATCGGCTAAATACAAAGGCTCTTCAATCAGCCCCCAATGTTCAGGTCGGTCCGCTTGATGATGCTGAATTCGCTCCTGCATTTCCTCATCATAGGCTTGTGCTGTAGCCACATAGATGACGGCTTGAGCACTTTCTTTGGCTTTTTGTTCTGCAAGTCGGCTCTTACCTGAACGCGCCCCACCCAAAATGAAATGAATCATGACTGTGCCATCTCTATATTTTGTCTGAACTGATGTTGATAATAAGGACTCAAAGCCCCTTGTAATACTTGAGCCTGATAATGACCAAAAGTCAGTTGCTCGCTTTCAAAATCAAAGCTGTGCTGCTCAATTTGTTGGATTCTTTCAAAAATATCATCGCTATTCCACGCCCGTTTATACAAGCCCAATGTGATATGCGGACAATATTCGATTGGTGCAATTTCATTCGAACTTAAATTCAAAGCTTGACGTAGATGGTCTAACTTACGATCTACATCCACAATTTCAATAAACAGCGCGCTTTGAAAGCTATTGATCTGACCTGTACGTAACCGAATATTAGATAGCGATAACTGTCGAAGTTGTTGTCGGTGCAGTGCCAATTCATCTGCTGAGAAATTATCATTCCATCGTTGTTCAGAATGATCTATTAATTGGGTTTTATTTAACTCTTCAATAAAGCCACAAATAAACACGGTAATATGAAATTGGCGCGTATTTGGCGTGTATAAAAGATCTGAAAACTGCGCTCGAAGTGCTGCGAGATACGCCAATAATTCAGGATCCTGTATTTCTATATACCACAAAGCATAGTGCTGACGACCTTGATGCCAATCGGGATAATCCTGATTGAGCGTCGGTACGACTTGCATTGAGGGTTTTAAAAACACAGATAAATCACTTTAAATTTAATCTGCTTTATTAAAGCATGAATCAAAACAGACTTTGCCCAATTTTGATTTAGTAATATTCATTTAAAGCTGAAATTCATTCATCTAAAGCTTCTTTGTAAGAAAAAAATGCCGAGTCATACTCAGCATTTTGATTCAATATACATTGCGCACAGATAAGCATTATATTTTAGGCAAATTTCGCAGTATCTTTCTGATCTTGCGTTACAGCATGGTTTTTCCAAGATGTAAACTGCTCTGTGGACTGATCAGAAAAATGCTGCAACTGTATCATTACATTGGCCTCAATCTGTTCAATACGTTCCAGTTGTTCAAGCTCGTTGGTCTTTTTCAGTTCTGAAAATTGCAACTGGATAAAGTTGATAGCCTGATCCATCGTACATTGATTTACACTCACGGCATACATCAAACCATAGACAATCCCTTGTTGTAGATGTGTTGTCTCCAGTCCATATTTCACATTGGTCGCCAACGAGCCCAACACTCGTTCATTAATTGCAAGTTTACGTAAAGGATCTCGTGCCACACGCGCACATGGATCTTTATACGCATGTTCACAAGAGTTTATAAAGCTTTCTGCCAGTCGTGTTAGATCAAAAGCACGATTTGGTAAGCATCGTGCTAAACCAGCCTGCACCTCGTCAATGAGTTCATGCATAAATTGATCAACACGATGATCTGCAAGTGCCACACCTATGGTTTGATGATTGAACAGTGCAGATTGCCAAGCCAACATGGCATGTACGCCATTCCATAAGCGATTTTTGATTAGCTGAATATCTTCAATATGATCGACCAAAATCATTTGACGCATTTTTTCTAACAAAGGACTGTTATTTTCTACATAGATCGGCATGTCAGATTCTGCGTTAAATAAAATTAAATCCATGCTTTGCAATATATGACTTGGGTGGAAATTTCGGCGCATATCCTCAACATATAAAGTGGCTTGACGTTCCTGATCAGGATTTAATTTCGTCGCATCTTCTAAGTCTAATTGAGCATCCACTTCAACTTCATCTAATTGAAATTGTTTGAAGATATTATATTTTATACGGAGCTGACGATATAAGTTTTGGTCACTTAACTTAGATACCATGCGGTTGACCACGGTGTCGCAAAAATAGTGTTGTTGCATGATTTTCTCTGCAACAACCGCTCCAGCAAGCTCAGTTAAAGCCTGTTTTAAATGTGACATTAATAATTGTTTTGCTCCGACTTTGTTCAAAATGATCAGCATCGTTAGAGGTTCGATGGCTTTCTCATCATGTGCAATATGTCGTGCATACAGGCCTTGTGCAATGGTTTTGGCTTCTTCCGCAATCGCTTTTTCAGGCAAACAGATGGCAACCAAACTTGACTCTGTGTACATCTCTTGCATCTGCTGAATATTTTCAGCATCAATGACTGCCATGTTTTCAATGCGTTCGTCATAAGACAATTGACCATAGCGAATACAGTAGGTACCAAATGCATTGACCGCAGAGCGATATAGAGGGTTACGAGTCGATGCATAAATTTTTTTCGGGCGTGTATAACCATCCCAATGCGACAAAATTTGTGCTAAATAACCACCACCAATCGCCCCAAAACCATGAATACCGACTGTGAGTTGATTGAGTGTTTGTGGAAAAGCCTCTTGCACAAGTGGCATCTCTAAATGCGCGGTGAACGGGTCAAGTTCCGTCAAGCAGTCATACATACATTCATAATAATATTTGGCTTTGGACAGCATGTTTTCATTGGGTGATTTAATATCTTTAAACAGTACGGTAATACCGCCAGCGTCAAAGGCTGAAGTCACACCATTTTCAGAATCTTCAAACATCAAACAATCAGCAGGACTTAAATTCAGCTTTGCGGCAGAACGTATAAATATTTCCGGATGCGGTTTACCATTTTCAACTTCATCACCACAGACTAAGACATCAAAGAACTTATACACATTGGCATTGATGAGATACTCTTCTGCGATTGCGCGGCGACTCGATGTTGCTACGGCCATTCGTAGTCCTGACTTGCGTAAGCGTTCTAAAACTTGAACCAAGCCTTTTTTGATCGGTACACCAAACTGACGAACATGCTCCAGCTCTAATTCATCTGCACGTTTGCGAATATCTGCGTATGGAATGTTTTCATCATATTCGGCTTGGGCCAATCGATGCGCGCTTTGTGCACTTAGCCCCAAACAATTCATCAGATACGATTCGGAAAACTCAACACCGGTCAATTCAAGAGATGCCTGTTTCAATGTTTGAAACCGTAAACGTTCAGTATCAAACATTGTTCCATCCATATCAAAAATGGCGCCCAGAACCAAATCATTATTAAATTTAAGCATTTAACCTCCGTTATTTTTTTATGTAAAAAGAATAACGGAGAAAACTATTGATTCAGTACTTTGAGAATTAATGAAACAATTGTGGTTATTTTTTAATCAAAAATCTTGCTTTTAAAATCTATTTTGTAAGATCAATCACCGATCAAGTAACATCATGTAATCAAAACCATCTATTGGCAGGATAGTCCTATCTTCACACCGACCTATTGAAGTATTTATACAACTCGATGCATATTTCACTCAGTCACTCGCTTCACGGTTTGAGTTTTGGTTTGAAATAAAAAGAATACGATCAGACCGAGCATCACTAAAAATAAAAAATAATACGGAAATTCTTTGTGCCACTGGTATAAACCCGTGCTAATCAGTGGCCCGACAACAAAGCTCAAAGCCTGAGTGGCTGTACACCAACTTGCCACCTTGGTCTGTAACGCACTGGGCGCCGTTTGCGCTGCACCCGTTGTAAATGCAGGGATTAAACACGCAACCGATATACCATATAACAGGTACGTGGCTTGGAATATCCGTAATTCATTGGTGAAAACCGAAATTAGCAAGGCTGCAGCCATGCTAAACAGCCCAACCCACAGTAAGCGATATACAGACCAATTTAAATATTTAGAAATCAGTGTTTGCATCACCACCAAAGCAATACCCACGATGAGAGAACACTCTGCAAAATGCACTGCGCCTTCTGCAGCAGTCATATTAAAGCGGTCTTGAATATAAAACCCGGCCGTTAAATTTACGGTCACGATGGCAAGATAGAGACTAAATCCCAACATTAACCATGGATAGCATTGCTGAATGCTCAAATCCGTAGATGCTGCCTCATGCTTTTCTGTCACTGGCTTTTCAACGCTATGCTGTTCGGTATGTCGGTCAAAGCTGAACACCAAGACCACAGAAATCAACGCTAAAATAATGATTGCTGCCCAAAGCGGCGTCATGATTCCACCAAAGCCCAGCAGCAAGGTGGTTAGAAATGGACCAATGATCACGCCTGCACTATTTAATGCACCGAATTTTGACATTGCTTGTGAACGCTGCTGCTCATTGCTAAAACGGGTCATCACATAAGTTTGCAAGGCAATCTGTGGCATCGCCATAAATACCCCAGTCGCTGCGCGTGACAACATTAATAAACTAAATAGCAGCAACATCCCTATATGAACAGTAAGGCCATACATCAACACGGCTGTAAATAGCCCCCATGTCACAGCCATGCCCACAAAACCGATACTCAAGAGTTGATAAATCGAAAACTTAGATTGATTTTTTGAAATGTAAATGGCACCGACAGCCATCAGCAGCGCACCGACGGAAACCATCGCGCCACCTTGTAGCTCAGTAAGTTTTAACTCACGAACCAATGGCGCCAACAGCGGCAATATCATCGAGAAACTTGCACCATTGGCAAGACTGGCGGCAATAAACAGTTTGTTATTTCGATCCATTATTTTTGTTATCCATTTTTAATGGCTACGTTATAAACAATAGAGGTGACTTAAGCCACCTCTATTTTGTAAGTCACGATACCGTGCTTTAAACCCGATTCAGGAGTTAAATTAGTATTTCACCGTATAACTTAAACCGTAGGTACGACCTTGAGCAGCTAGGCTAGAAATTGGGCCATAGACAGTTTCAACCGACTGGCTGTATACCGATTTATAATCCGTATTCCACACGTTGTAGACACCAAAGCCCACATTACCCGGTCCTACTTTTGCATTGGCAATCACGTCCATCGTTGCAAAGCCTTTAATTGCCGCTGCTGGAGCAGATCCATATTTCACAGCGTCTTTTTGGGCTTTGTCTGTACCGCCAATCGCTAAAGCTTGAACACGTAGGCTCATGTCATTATCAAATTGCCATTCTGAAAATGCTGTTCCTTTTAAAGGTGCTACACGAATAGCATCCAACTCTTGCCAGTCACCTTGGGTATTTTTAAATTGGCCCGTGGTATATGCAACTGTGCCCCCAACCGTCCAATTTGGTTGAACTTGATAACTGGCATTGGCTTCGACACCATAGATACGCTCATCGGTATCAATAACATCAATGGTGTAATTCGGCGCACCAAATTTCAGGCTTTTATCTGAGTCATTATAAAAAGCTGTCACTCCTGCATTTAAACCACCGGCATTTTGTACACGCCAACCGAGTTCATAGTTATTGACTTTAATCGGGTCAATGGTTTGGCTATTAATCACAGAATTTGCTGGCACATCACGCAGCATACGTTGCACATCGGGCAAGTTTGAACCTTGTGAGAAATTGGCAAACACTTGCTGTGCATCAGTTAAGTGATACACCGCGCCAACATTAAACAGCGTTGCATCATGTTTTACATTGCCGCCATTCAGTGTTTTCGCCACATAGCCTGGGGTTAAATCTGCAGTAATGGCTTCCATATAAGGCACAGATGAATCGACATCGCTTTCTACACGTTCATGGCGAATGCCAGCTTGTAAGCCAAGTTGGTCGGTTAATTCATATTGCGCTTGGGCAAATACGCCAAGTTTTTCTGTTTCAACATCTGGGCCAAAGGCATAGTAGTTAAACGGCTGATAACTCAAACCATTACTTTGAATAAACGTTGCGCTGTCATACATTTGGATATTTTGTTGATCTTTTTCATTTTCATAGTCCACACCATAGGTTAGCCCCAGTTCACGACCATTTAAATTAAGATCTTTTTGTAGAGCAACACGTGCGCCTAACACATCAATATCGGTTTCTGACTGATACACCAAGAAAAGTTCAGGTGCCATTTGACGTGCAGATGGGAACCAACGCGCCTTTTCATTTCGATAATACGTTTCTGCGTTTAGACGATGCCCTAAAATATCCTGATTTTCATATTGCGCATTGATGCTATAACGTTCAGTTTGTGGTTGTTCAGCGAGTTGTAAGCCTTTTACCGCATTTAAAGACAACGGCAGCTTGCCACCCACGGGCTGTGAGCGCAGCGCATTTAAATTTGGACCATAGTCAGGTCCATAGTCACTATCTTGCTCATCATTATAATATTGCGCACCGAAACTCAGCGTTTGACCATCGGCAATTTTCCAACTGACACGACCATTTAGATCTAAAGTGTCGGTATCTTGGCGGTCTGTTTGCGCAATTTCAGGCCCAATACGATTGCCATGACTATCTTGTATTTCACCACGTTTGGTATAGCTTGCACCTAATGTCCCGCGTAAATTGCCTTGATTAAAGTTCATGGTTTGTGCAACTTCATAAGCTAGCGCATCAGACTTAAAATTATTACCAGAAGTGACACCGACTTTCGTTTCAAAACTCAGCGGCTCAGATCCACCTCGTTTGGTGATGATATTGATAATACCGCCTGTTGCACCTGAACCATAAATACTACTTGCACCTGAGACCACTTCAATTCGTTCAATCATCGACGGGCTAATACTTGCCAGTTGTCGAGATCCATCACGATATCCCGTTTGCGGCACACCATCGATCATGTATTGCACCACACGTCCACGCATGGTCATCCCATAGTTAGACGTTGTACCACTCGATGGAGTCAGTGATGGCACCAATAAACCGACAATATCGGCTGTGCTTTTACCTGCATTGGCTTGTTTTTCAATTTCTTCTTTAGGAATGCTGTACACCGTACCCGCAATATCGGCAATGCTTTTCGCAGAACGAGTTGCCGTCACAACAATCGGTGCCATTTTAGTAGCTTCTGCAGTTTGTGTTTCAACTGCAGTATTTTGTGCAGTGTCTGTCGTGACGTCTTGCGCATAAAGCTGAGTGCAAATTGCTAAGCTGAGACAAGTCAGTTGCATCGGTAGAGCTAAACGTTTCATATTCTTTTCCATTTCTTAGAGTTCCGATTGAGTCGGAAGAGTTTGAGTTTTTAAATTTTGTGTTTTTAAAACAATGCGTTGACTAATTAAGACACTGATCGCGGAGCCGATTGCCAATACCAAGTAAAAATGTCCATAGCCTAATGATTTTGCGAGAAAGCCTGAAAATGCACCGCCAATGAAGTAAACGAGCAATTCAAAGCACACTAATATGGTGAAATCGGTACCGGCTTGTTCTTTAGAACTGGTCTGCATGAAATAGGCATAGAGTGATGTCATGGCGATATAACGAGTGGCTAGCATCAGCACGACAAATAGACCTAAAAGCAGATGCCATTGATTCAACCACCCCAATACAACGGCTGCCCCAATGACGGCATATAGCAATGTACGTAACCATCCTGCCCAGACCAACAATTGCGTTGCTTTGATTTTTTTCAGCAATACAGCTGCACTAACGGCAGCAATCAGACCGACACCAGCACCGACCACAGACATCAACACCCCGATCTGAGACAGTGACCATTTTTGATCTATCAACATGGGATTCAGCATTGCCATAGCGGGTGCTTCAACCACGCGATAACAAACAATGAGTAGCAAGGCCCAACGAATCTCTGGTCGTTTAAACGCTTGTCGTAGGCTTGGTTTGGCTTTGGCAATTTGAGTTTGAGGCTCTTCTTGAATAAAAAACACCGCAAACATGGTTAAAAATGTCAGCAGCGCTAAAGTTGTGAGCGCTGACTGCCAACCCCAATATTGGTAAATCCATAAAGTCGCAGCGCCACCAAGCATGCTCCCGACGGCCACCCCAATACTCTGTGCCATACTGCCCAGACGGTAATTGCCTTCGGTAAATTTCTCTACGGTATAACCATCAATCGCAATATCTTGCGTTGCCGCAAACGTTGAAATCCATAAACCAACGATGACAAATAAAGTCAGCCCATAAGAAAACTGCGTAAAGGCTAAAACCAATACCCCCAGTACCAATGCGATTTGCGTAAATAATAGCCATGTTTTACGTTTACCGAGTTTTTTGACATAGAGCTGATCGATCCAAGGCGCCCAAAAAAACTTGAATGCCCATGGAATGTAAAGCAGCGATAACATGCCAATCCAACGTAAATCTACCCCTTGATGTCGTAAAATAGCAGGCAAAGCCACATTGTAAAAATACAAAGGCAATGCATGTGCTAAGTACAAAATGATCACGACGCTCAAACTCAGAACTGAAATTTGAGATGGTGAAATTGCATGATTTAATTTTCTTGAGTGTTGTTGCATATCCACCTCTGCACTGCCCATTGCAGCGCATCAGACTGTTCTAATGAAACGTAATAAGGCACACGCCACGCTGCATGCAGCGCGGGTGTATTTAAACGTTTGAAGTCATCTGGATCTTGCGCAATACGCACCAGACCCAAACAATATTGAAAAAAGAGATGTTTAAACTTCTTGTACCAAACGGCCTGTATTTGCCGATATTCTTCAGGAAAAGTCGTTCCCTCAGCCGTTTGCATAACCAAAACAAAGGGCTGACTTTTCAGAAAAAAGCGCTCAACTTGAGTCAACCATTGTTCAAACTCTTCCACTGAAACATGCGCTGAAAAGCGCATGTCCAGTATGTGCATGTGGGTGCAGCGATAACTCATGACACCGCCTTAGCTAGTTGCTGATGCTGAAATGCCTTGGAGTCGTTTAAGTAATGACCAAATTTTGAATAAAATGTTTCTCTAAAGCAGTAATACAACATGGCGGTCTTTTCAGGCATTGGGATTAGGCGCTGCGCTTCATAGCACATGTCTTCAACCACGACGGCATAAGGCTTCACACTATGATCAGGCTCTCCCACAATCTTGGCTGATGCGGCATTTTCAAAGATATAAAAACTCAATAAACGCATGACGGGACGTAAATAGCCTTTACCAAAAACGGACTTTTCACCAAATAACAAATGCCAACCTAGATCAAGCTCATCACCGTCGTAGTACAAACCTAATCGATCCCGTTTTCCTTCGTAGATCTCTGTGTAGCCCACATCTTCACCATTTACCCCCACAATCAAAATTCGGTGATGATCATCTGCCAGCATTTTTTCGTAATACACTTTTAGTTCAGTTTCTGACTTATTGAGCTGCCACTGTGGAATAACATGAGGTTCATGCATCCATTTATGAACCAAAGCCATATCTTCTGGATATTGCATTTGTCGTAAGTAGTATTGCGTCTCATTCTCATGGTATTCATAAAAATCAGGTAGTTGTCGTGATAACGTTGTCATGATGTCGTCCTTTAAATTTGTTTAATCTTTTCTGTTCTTAGCTCAAAAATCTGTTTATGACGCAATACGATTAGTTGTCATTTTCTGTTCGGCGGTATGCTGTTGTTTCGCCCACTGATTTAACGTGCTTGGACTCACAGGGTTTGCAATTGGATCTAAAAATACAGGTACTGGGCGTTCTGCTTCGTCGTTATAACTGGTGGTAAACAGTCGAACTCGGTTCAGACAAATTTTCTCGAACCTTGGACGGAACATACTGAATTTTTCAATACGATCTGCCAATTCAGGATGTGCCTGATGAAATTCATCGATCACGCTGGAGATGGTTTGCCAAAACTCAAGTTCTGTATGCTCTGGATAATCTTCAAGGAAGACATTACAGATATAGCGGTAATGCACCATGAACAAACCTGTAAAGATAAAGTGGCTAAGTTCTTCAGCAGGATGACGCAGTAAAATTTGCCCTTCAGGTGGTAAATTTTCGAGTTCTGGAAAATCTTCATCAACTAAATTGACATCATCAATAAAGTCCTTCAGCACCATTTTTTTCGGTAAACCATTTTCATGGATCAACATGGTGTTTTCACCGTGTGGAGAAAAAGCCAAACCATATTTGTATAAGCAAATCAGTAACGGTGTTACACAAACTTCGACAAAACGCTTCAACCATTGCAAAGGCGTCAAACCTGAAGCCTGAATCAACACGGATAAAATAGACTGACCATTTAGATCTCGATGCAACAATGCTGCTTGGGAAAGCGCTAACTGATGTTCACCGATACAAGGCTCTACACTTTCACGCCATAGGCAACCAAACAATTCTTTAAATTGGTAAGGCGCACCGTCTATCTGATCAAAACACGGCTGTTGTAAAGTGAGACTCGCAACTTCGCCCAAAAATACTACCTGTGTTTTTTGCAGGTCTACATCATGATGTTGAATGTCCTTCAGCCAAGCGGTCACCGCAGGTGCAGCTAAATTTCGTTTTGAAGGCAAACCTCGATATACCGCCGTATTAAAGATACTGACAGGTAACTTCACATAATGCCGTTCAGGATGACTGGTATTGCATAAGGTACGAATTGATTGCATTGGCACATAATCATCTTGTCCAATCTCCAATTCGACAATGCGCTTATCGACGATTTCATTGGCATAGGTCGGGATTAACCACTGATGCCATTGCCATGCATGTACAGGAATAAAGTAATATTCAGCAGCATCTAAGGCTTTGTCCGCTAATTGCTGTTGAAAATCGTGTAATTGCGCTGAGTTCAATTCATGGCGATATAAACTTTGCGCATCCCAAGCCTCGGTCGAACGAAACTCAGCTAAATTACGATGAACAGCTAACCACAAGGCTTTGACTGTTGGAGAAATCTCTGGTGCGGAGCTTAAATAATCATCATAGCCAAAACCCATACGGCCTTTACTCATAATGAGCCATGGGTGTCCACGCAACATGCCTTCAATTTGATAGTGCGGTGCTGACAGCACAGCCTGACTTAGCAATCTCTGTTCATCAAAAACATGTGCTTCAGCCAACCATGTATTGTTCATCTCTTTAATCAAATAGGCCTTGGTAAATGGTTTCACCTCAGCTTGATTTGAAAAAGCACGAATAAATTCATGCAGATTCCATGCAGGCTCTGTTGTCGATTCACTTAAATCTCGAACGCTCCCTTCAACAATACGCCAGTGCCCAAGCAGAAACTGAGTCGCTTCAAATTGATACGTTTTGTCATCCAGATTGAGTTGCCAAGTGTTATTTTCCACTTGCTGAATCTGAATAATTTCTTCATATAAAAACTCAGCAATTGCCATTTCAATCAGTCTTTGCCCTGCACGGCGCCACTGCGTTTGATTTATCTGTAATTTTGCAAATGTCATTATAATTTCTCGAGTTTAACCGCATTCTGTTCTTGCTTATTCGGCATAGTCGTATTGCGGTTCATTGCATAGTTGGCAATGGTTTTTTTTACGGATAAAGATCTTTGGATATTGGTTGGCGCTGATTTCTTCACAATGCCCATACTGTGCATTTCAGTATTTTCACTGGGTGAAAAATGTTGGAAACTTTGTGCTTGATCGCCTAAATCGTATAAGTCAAAACCCAATAATTGATTAGCAATGACCGCTGCACGGTGAGCACCCAACCCTAAATCAGGAGTCCCGACACCGTGACTGTGCATTTCCTGATTTTGAACAAAGATCTCCCCGACAGCGTCATGCTGTACGCGGTAGTCCTGACTAATTTTCCAGCGACCGAATTCATCACATTGAATCAGTGGTTTTAGATATTTGAGATATTGCCACTCTGGACTGTGATATCCCATTGAAGCCACGACAAAGTCGGTATCCAGATAGAATTGTTCTGCTGTGACTTTGTGCTGAAACTGCAAACGGATGCCCGCGCCATGCGGCTCGGCAGCGACCAAACCCACCTGAGCATGTAAATGCGTCTGTTGAATATTTTGACCAATGCTCCGGTGATACAGTTTTTGGTAAATATCACGGATGGTTTTTGCACTGATGCCCTTATATAACAAGCCTTGTTGCATCAATTGTTTGGCTTTATTTTCAGGGCTCAGTTGATAAAAATGCGCGGTATAATCTGGACTAAAATGCTCCAAACCCAGCGGCGCATATTCCATCGGGAAAAACCCATTAGAACGGGTCAGCCAATGCAATTTAAACTGCGCTGTTGTCGTCTGATCCTGCAAATATTGACGATCAAACAGATCCATAAAGACTTCTGCCGAAGACTGGCCTGATCCCAGTACAACCACATTACCTTTCAAGTGATTTAACGCTGCATTGCAATAATTTGCAGAATGTAAGCAGCGCTCAGGATTTTGCTGTTGTATGTCTTTTAGACACTGTGGTAAATACGGAACATTACCCGAACCAATGACCAAATTTCGGCATTGATAACGTCGAAAACGTCCATCTTGCTCAACCATGACTTCAAAGCCTTGCTCTTGGGCATAAATGGCTTTTACGGTTGATTGATATTGAATATGCTCTAGTTGGTCTGCAACCCACTGACAATAATGGTTATATTCACGCCTAGGAATCTGAGCTTGTTCTAAAAAATAAAATTTGTATAAACGCTGCTGTGCCTTTAAATAGTTTAAAAAACTGAAAGGACTGGTTGGATCAACCATGGAAACAAGATCAGCCATGAACGGCACTTGCAGCACTGTATTGGGCAATTGCATACCCGCATGCCAGTCGAACTGTGGTTTCTTTTCAAAAAATTGATACTGTAAATGATTTTGCTTATGTAGCAAACTCGCCAAACTGAGGTTAAATGGTCCTAAGCCTATCCCAATAAAATCAAGCATATTGCACATCCTTCTGTTCCACACATAAAGGATTTGGCAACGGTACATAAACCGATTGCTGATCGACTGGGGTAATCAATTCATCCAGCTCATACAAGCGTGTCAACAGATTGCCCTTATACGGCAAGGTCGGCTGATACAGTAATGAATAAATCAATGAACTCTCTGGATAAGCCTGATGTAAGTCCAACAGTTCATTTTGCAATATCGATATCAGCACTTGCTCTGTGACATATCCAGTTGCACCAATTGCATTGATGATGCCGAATAAAGTATTACCAAAGAAATAATAGCTAAAGCGCTCATCGACAAAGGCCTTGGAACCCACGGCATGCGCTTTTTCTTGCAACTCTGGAAATGCGCTTAAGACCTCACCTGCAAGTTCTTCGATATAGTAAAAGCCTTGATTGTCACGCAGCCATATATATTTAGGCATTGCATTTTCAAGCTCAAGTAAGACATTTTGCTGATGTGATTCAAAGGCCATTCCGTATTGATGGTACAAATACATTAATGGTTTTAGACTGATAGCTAAGAATTGTTTAAACCAATTGATCGCAATGGCGCTTTGATCAAGTTCAGGTTGTTGTTTTGCGATTTGTTCAAATAAGGCATTAAAACGGCTTTTCGGCTGTGCAGGATGATCTTGGCACAATGACGCAATACAACACACCTGCTGCTTTTCACTAAAAGGCTGATCACGGAAGATGCAAATAGTTTCATCGACGATTTCATCATCTATGCTCAATGCCATCCAAGCAGGATCATTCACCGCTTTGAGCGTTGGGCATTGTTGTAAAATATGTTCACCGAGGCTTGAATGCCAAAGTCGATGGGTCATTTCGCCACGGTGACATTCTTTGGCAAGATTGACTCGGATTGAATTGGTGATCATCACGGAAAGTGATGGTTTCAACATCCACGGCGCAGCAAAACTTGCCATCGTGCGTACCGAAGTTGTTGGTGAAAATGCCCAACCTTTCTCGCCAAAATCGATAATTTTTAATTTGGTTTTTAAACTTTTAAACCATGCTTTTGACTGTAAATAACGTGCTTGCCAAGGATGCAAAGGCAATAACTTATAATGCGAATAAGCATTCAGTAGTGCTTGATCTGTTTCTGATAAATGCCATTGCAATTCGCTTTTTAATTGCACTGATACAGCTTGATCTAAAGCTGAACCTTCTTGAATATATTCTGGAGCAACCAACCAATAATGCAGCTGGCTTAGACCTTTGGCTTCTGGCGAATACCTTTCCCAATCTTCATGCACAAAACCGACCCGACTTTTCGGTGCAGGATGCATACTGTGCCCTAAAATTAAAGCCTGTTCCGATTCAATGAAAATTTGTTCCGCTTGTACCAAGGCCTCAAAATCATGTTCACGCAGAGTCAAAAATTGTGTAAGCGCTTCACGACTTTCGATCCAACGCTCTAATAATGATGAAGCATCCAATGTATGACCTGACTCTTGTACGAGCTGTTCAAGCAATAAACTCGCGATCGCGGTGATACTAAATGACTGTTTCTGTCCCTTGTTAAAGACGTGTGGGAGATCTGCAAGACGATGTCTACCAACAAGGCTGACATAAGATAGTGGTACAAATAACTGTGATTGAATGCAATCTAAAGGGATGCATAACAACGTCAAGCCTTGGCTAAACGTCAATTGTGATGAATTCTGTTGATACTTTTCCAGCAAAATACCTTTACCGGTTTCTTGTGAGTATGCATTGACAAGATGCTGCATCGCCAAGCGATTAGCAAGCTCTTTCATCTGACCATATCCTCTATTTTTAAGCTTTTCCAAGCTTTGTCATGTAATTATGTTTCTTTAACTGTGCAAGTCATGCTTAGTACGCTGGCCAGCGTGAAACTATGTTAATGATAATCATTATTGTTAATAATTGCATTTTTGTGAAGATTTGCTACAGGATTGCAAATTTGGTCTTATCTCTATGTATTTAAAAATTAATTTTTTTGATATGAACTTTTCTGTTTTTATTTATACAATTTTCTGAAATGGAACTAAATGATAATTTTCTCATTTAGCATAGAACAAATGAATCGAATTGCTTATTTTTTAGCCAAATTATCACATTGTGCAACTTAAACTAAAAACCCATGTCTTTTACATGGGTTTTTATATTCTGCTTTGAACCAAGCTTTTATTTAAATCAAAGAACGAAATGTGCAGTTAAATTTTAATCATTGAAGACTTTACTGGCATCATACTGATCATGCATCTTTATTGACTATAAGCATGCATTTCATAACAAACACCTACTGATTTCTGATCCATATCTTCTATTCAGACTGGCTATACAGCATGAATGATGAATATGTACTCAAACGATTTGGTTGAAATCAATCAATTGATTTAACAACCCAATCCAAAAACTTGTGCTTATCAAAAAAGTCTGGCGCAGCATTCGCAAATACACTTTTTTCTCTGTTGTTAAATATTCCTTTGTAATAAAAAGACCTATCTGCGGTAAATTTTGACTCATCCCCTTCATGTAATTCTTTAAAGAAAATCGATAACTGCATAAATCGACTTTTAGACGCTAAACCATGTTTTTCTAATACAAAATTATAGATTTGCTCAATAATCGCTTTAGTATTTGAATAAGGCATTTTGTTGTCTCTTTATTAGATCGCTCTTTCAAATTACAGCTTTTAAATTAAAATACAACTGTTTTAGTCGGATTTTAAATACCTATTTTTTATAGGTATTTTTACATTTAAATATAATTAAGCACTATTAATGAATGAGCCTCTAAACATGAAGTTTTACTAAATTTTGCTTCTGCAACTTCATGGATTTTCGTTATTCAAAGCTAAAAATAAACCACATTTGGCGAGCATTTTGTACTAACTGAATTAAGACAATTTCGTCCACTATTACAGAAACATCTTAGATACCCTGATCTAGGTCTAATTCTCAATTTGCACTTCTAACTTTGCTTTAATACTATTAACCTAAGCACTTAAAAAAGCATATAAGCGGATCCAAGAAACATTACATATGAAATTTAACTTCAGTTTTGATATAGCCCTCTTTACAACAATATTTACTATTTACTTATTTGTTTGCGGTTACTTTTACTACGATGGTTTAATCAGCTACTACGGATTTAATCAAGTTTCACTTGGCATATCTATTCAAGACTATCTAATGTATGGATGGGTAAACGGTATGTCAGGGCTAGTAGTAGGCTTCTTAATACTTTTACTCGCTGCTTTGGTACATACTGTCTACCAAAATAATTTATATGAAGTGATGATAAAATGAACCGTACCGGGTTTGTCGGAGACTCAGTATTCTGAGAGAATGTTCCGATGACCAAATTAAAATATACCCCTGAAATCAGAGAAAGAGCGGTTCAATTATTGATTGAATCTGAAAAAGACTATCC
>NZ_VPEK01000099.1:0-2654 GCF_013417145.1 Acinetobacter sp. YH16044 | reverse complement strand
TCGTGATTGTCATGTGAAGCCTGACTTAGTCTTGATTTATAGGCTTGTTGGTGACGATATTTTAGAACTGCATCAGTTGGATAGCCATTCCGAAATTTTTGGATGACTATCGCTCGATGCTTTGAAATATGGCTTTAGCCATGTTTCAAAGTCGGGCAACTTTGCGCTTGCTGTAATTTGATTCGTAATGAGAAAAACCAAGCAAAGTACCGATCAACTAGTATTTTTTAGGGTCGATCTGACACCAGTCATAGGTTTTTTCTTTGACACTACTCGGTTCAAACGAGTAGCAATTTTTCCTCATTATTCTCACCAATGTTTCACCATCACTTTCTCGAATTTGTAGCGGATATTTTTTTAGTACAGCCAGATCTGCTCTACGTTCATCAATTTCGTCTTTGCTTGGTATGTATAAGAAGATAGCCAAAATGAATACCATCATCACAGCCACAAACGTGCTGGCAAAAATAAGGATAAGTTTTAAGTTGAGCCTGTTTGTAGCTTCGTTTAATGCCTGAATACTGTTGTTTAATGCACCTGTATGCTTTTTATTTGCGTTTTCTAGCGATTTTTCAGCCTTGTCTAGCACTCCACTAGCGACTTGGTTGTAAAACTGCTCTAATCGCTTCTTATCGTCTGCTATGGCTTCTCGATATTCCTTCATGGATGCCAATAAAATATATAACTGGTCATCTAAATCATTTTGATTACTCATAATGACATTCCGCCTCTACTTAGTTTTTGAGATGCCTTGCGGAGTGCTTGCTCGGCTCGTTGTTTATCTAATTCTTGCTGTCGTTTCATTTCCGCTTGGCGTTCCAGTTCTAGACGTTTGGTTTCTTGGTTCTTCTGCCATTGATCAAAACCTTGATCGACACGGTTTAAACCACGCTGTAAAACGCTCTCTTTCTGCTGTTTCTGTTGGTCAAGCTGTTGGGCGTTCTGCTGTTTCACATTGTCATTAAAACGGCTGATTTCAGTGTCTATGCCTTGTCTGCGTAATTGGGTGACTTTAGTGCCTTCATGGATGGTGGCTTGTAGTCCGTTATTCTGATCGGCATAGCTGCGGTGATCTATTTTTTCTCGGTAGCCTGCTCGTTCTAATGCGTGATTGGCTAAATTTGCCCACGTTTCCCGAATCTGTTTAATTTCGTCTTGGGTTGTACCCATACCAAGGCTTTTTCGTTTGGCGTTGCTGAGTTCAATATCGGTTTTGGTGGTCAGGGTGAGTTTATTGTCCGTGTCCAATTCGGCCTTTCGGGTGGTAAGCATGATATGGGCGTGGTGATTCTTATCATTACCGCCTTTGCTGGGTTCATGGATGGCTAAATCTGCGATCACGCCATAGCGATCAACTAAGGACCTGGCAAAGTCTTTTGCCAAGTCCTTACGTTGATCAGCGTCTAATTCATCGGGCAGGGCGATTACCCATTCTCTAGCGGTTCGGGCATCTTTGCGGTTTTCGGACTGTTCTGCCAAGTTCCAAAGGTCATTACGGTCAATTTCAATATCGAGATTCGAGATAATTTCTGAATGGGCGACACCATCTTTTCTTGTAAAGTCATGGGTCAGTCCTGTGCGTTCATCTTTGAGCTTTTCACCTGCACGATAAGCCATAGATGCAACAGCAGTTCTGCCTGAACTTCGATTCACTGTTTTAGTGGAACAATGATAGATTGCCATGCAGTCGCCTTGAGATGCTTTTGCTTTTAAAAAATTGCGTAGCAGTTTTTTGGGGTTAAGGGGTATCCCCTTACGCAAACTTTGACTTGGATGAAATCCAAGTCGTAAGTGCGCATTTCATGAAAAACACGATAGCATATAGCTCGCTTGAACTCTAGTTCATAGAGCCTTATGCTTGAGTGGTTTTCTATATCCCGAAATTAACCGTTATGACAAAATCAACTGAAAATATTGAAAAGAAAATTGAAGCCCAGTTGGAGAAGCTGAAACAGTTAAAAGCTCAGAAACAGGCTATTGAAGCAAGAGAAAGAACAAAGCAGAAAGAGCAAGAACGCAAGGATGATACTCGGCGTAAAATCTTACTTGGTTCTTACTTGATTAAAAAAATGCAATCCAATGAAGCCAACAAAGAAAAAATACTCGCTGAACTTAATGATTATTTAATAGAGGATCGGGATAGAATACTTTTTGATTTACCTTCGATGAATAACAATTAAGCTGGATATTCTTTATGAAATATAAAATTTTAATGTCTTTATTAACAATGTCAGTTATTACCCTTACTGCATGCAGCAAAAATAAAGAAGAACCAGAACATGTAAGAGTGCAAGCATCGTCTCCTGAGATTGTGGAAGAAGTACGCCAAGAAGCGCAACAAGTACCTGCTCCGCAAGAAATTACAGACGAAGACCGTGAACGTATGAAAAAAGAACTCCAAGATTCATCACGATTTGAAAGTAAAGATACTGCCAATAAGTCGGGCGAAGAAGTAAATGCGGAACTGATTAATCAGTTAGATTCGATAGGACAGCCAGCCAAAGAATAAAATTAAAAAAAAGGAGCTGAAGCTCCTTTTTTTTAATTACCAAATCCTGCCTTTTTTAAGCAAGGGTATAACTCTCTGAATTTTTCAGGCTCTAAAAGCATGTCTGCAATACGAATAGCAAACTGCTGATAGCTTTCTGTACCTT
>NZ_VPEK01000098.1:0-2659 GCF_013417145.1 Acinetobacter sp. YH16044 | reverse complement strand
TACTTTAAACATGATGACAGGGTGAAAGGCAGATTCCCCACGCTCACTGCTATGAACGTGGCGTAAGGTTTGCTCGATAGTTTGCCAGTCAATTAGGTTGTGTAGTTCATCTAATTCTTCGATGGCTTTGTGAGCGTTAATGAGACTGTCTGCTAGGGAGAGTTGCCCTGTTTGTTTCCATGCCATAGTCGTGTTTTTTGCTAGGTGATTGATTTTATTGTATTATACCAATTTAATGAACTTTTGTGTGTTTATTCGTGCAAAGGTTTCTGAAAGTGATTGTTTTATATTTTTTTTTATCCGGTTGGAATATTTTAGGACTGAGAAAAGCTTAAAAAGTAGAGCTTTTGGTGGTTTGTTTAGGGCAGATAAGTCAATGCTTGGTTTGGATGGTGACGTTTTATAGCGTGAGGTTGGGTGGGTATACAGAGCGACTGGCAATGCTGTGTTCTATTTTCTGCGATGATGTCATGCGCTGAAATGGAGTAGAATATGTGACATTTTTGAATTTTTGCTGTTTTCAGTATTTGGTTAGTTCTATGTTGAAGTGGATTATTTTGGCGATTTTTATCGCTTCAGCGTTGTATATTCAACAGCGCGGCAAGGTGCGTCATAGTTTTTATCGTCAGTTTTTTGACCATTCGACCATTCTTGCACCGATTAACTATTTAATGTACTTATTTTCTAAAGTGCCGAATCAACCTTATATCGACACTCAGCATTTTCAAGATTTAAAAGTTTTAGATGACAACTGGGAAATGATTCGTGATGAAGCCAAAGCTTTATATCAACAGGGCGGTATTAAAGCTTCAAGTAGCTACGATGATTTGGGGTTTAATTCATTCTTTAAAACAGGCTGGAAGCGTTTTTATTTAAAATGGTATGACTCCGCGCATCCATCAGCAGCAGAATTATGCCCAAAAACCACAGCATTATTAAAAACTTTACCTAGCATTAAGGCGGCGATGTTTACTGAACTAGCGCCCGACAGTCGTTTAGTGCGCCATCGTGACCCCTATGCAGGTTCATTGCGTTACCACTTGGGGTTGATGACACCCAATGATGACCGTTGTTTTATTGATGTCGATGGTGAGCGTTATTCATGGCGTGATGGTGAAAGTGTGGTGTTTGATGAAACCTATATTCACTATGCTGAAAATAAGACTGAACAAAACCGCATCATTTTCTTTGCCGATGTTGAGCGACCGTTAAGCTCAAAGTTGATGGCACGCTTTAACCATTGGTTTGGTAAAAATATCATGACCGCAGCCAGTTCACCAAATGAACATGGGGATCAAACGGGTGGACTCAATAAAGTTTTTGGTTATGTTTATCAAATTCGGATCAAAGCCAAAGCACTGAAAAAGACCAATCGAAAATTGTACTATTTCTTAAAATGGTTTTTGATGTTGGGTATTTTCTTCCTGATTTTTGTGCGCCCATATTTATTTTAATCGTGAAGCAAAGATTGAAAAAATACGCTCTTCGGGGCGTTTTTTTATGTGCTTTAAAATTAATCTGCAAAGTTGCATGCCAATCGAAAAATCTTGTATAGAATGAAAACAATAGATGGGGGATGCAATGTACACGTTTAGTTCTAAAAAAGATTGGTGGGTGGTGGCCTTTATTGTTTGTATGAGTGGCTTGCTCATTCAATTATTACTGACGATGCAAGCTAAAGGTACCATGCAGCAATATCCTGTTCATTAATTAAAATACAATGATTTTTATTTATTCTATTGATTTTTTTGGCAAATCTCTCTACTACTTTGTGGGATGATGGCATTGTAAGGATTACTTCATAATCTTTTTCATGCATTAAGCTATGGAGAATTTTAGAGATATTGGGGTTGAATTTTCCACACTCTTTAAGAGATATTGAGAATCCTTTTTGTCCTTTTAGGGCGTAAATTAAAGGATTCCCATCACCCCCCTGACGACTATACAAACGTTTAAAGACACTATGCACAATTAAGTCATTAAGTTTGTGATGATTAGGGTTAGCATCTAATGACGTATTTACTAGTTGTTCTGTTTCTGAGGTGAAAGTAACAACTTTATTGTCATTAACGAGAATTCCCAATTTAAGTCTCAACTATTTGGCTTATAAATAATTTTTAAAATTATCTTTATAAAAAAGAAAAAGTCCAATAAGTCTTGAAACTTATTGGACTTTCGCTTTATATTCTGTGGGTACAGTTATTTGATGCTACCAACATCAATTAACGAAAGATCGGCAGAGCTACCAACTCATACTGATATTCACCTTACGGCTAGTACCAGTTCCTATTTTAAAGAAAAGAACTAGTTTGACAAGCCTCAATTTGAAGTCCTTCGTTAATTCAGTAGTTTAAATCATCAAATAAGCACCTAACGGTCGAGCTTTATCTACTTCTGTGCGCCCTTTTTTAAAGGAAGATATGCGGTGCATGTGGAGGGATAAGTGTCACTGGTGCATCGTAGCGATAGTCGAAAGGCTAAACCGCTTACAGGGGATCTCACATAGGCGGAGCGTTGGAAGTAGTTGTATAGGTCGGTGAAGTTGCATGTTGGAGGAATCCTCGCAGAGATATCGCCATACTTCGACAGGGAGCGTGTGGGAGAAGGTGCAAAACCTTTAGTCCTTGTCTGCATGGTCAGCAAAACCATGTGCGGATAC
>NZ_VPEK01000097.1:0-2690 GCF_013417145.1 Acinetobacter sp. YH16044 | reverse complement strand
TAAATTTTCAGCGTTGCTGGCTCCCCGTCAGCCGGATTGGGTTGCATCGCAGGGGTGTCGAAAGAGTCAACTGCGGTCCAAAGCTGTTGGACTTGGGTGAAAAGGGCGTTTATTCTTCCTATACGTGCCGCGTTCCAGGCGGCGACTATGAGGGCTATGTCGATGCCCATGTGCGCCGGCTGGAGGCGCTACGCCGGGCCGGTATCGTCGAGCGGATCGACGCCGACCAATGGCGCATCCCCGATGATCTGGTCAGCCGTGCCGCCGCCCATGACGCCGGCCGAGACAGTCAGGCCAGCGTTCGCGTCCTTTCCCCGGTCGATCTGAACAAACAGATCGGATCGGACGGCGCGACCTGGCTGGACCGGCGGCTGATCCACGGCGAGACGGCCGACCTTGCGCCAACCGGCTTCGGGCAACAAGTCCGCGAAGCCATGGACCAGCGCCGCGAGCACCATATCGAACAGGGCGACGCCACCCGCAGCCGGGACAGCCGCGTCTTCTACCGGCGCAACCTTCTCGCCATCCTGCGGGAGCGCGAGGTAGCCGGCGTCGGATCGGATATGGCTTTGAGTAAGGGCCTGCCGTTCCGCGCCGCCACGGACGGCGAGAGCGTCAGCGGCAAGTTTACCGGAACCGTGCATCTATCGAGCGGCAAGTTCGCCGTGGTCGAGAAATCCCATGAGTTCACCCTTGTCCCGTGGCGGCCGATCATCGACCGCCAACTCGGCCGCGAGGTTATGGGCATCGTGCAGGGCGGGTCGGTGTCGTGGCAGTTAGGGCGGCAGAGGGGGCTGGAACGCTGAGTGCGCCCATGCCGCATTGCGAAGCAAAAGATAATCGGATAAAATGTAGCAATTCATATTCGTAAGCGTGGAGTAATCAGATGGGAAATTCCAAGTCAGCAGACAAGTAAGCCGCAACAACCAGTATTGTTGTTGCGGCGCTCTGTAAGGCTAGTCTCATCTGATTGCTGACGAGCAGACGTCGCCCGGTATTCCTTAATCGAGGGTTGATTCGTCATGACCACCACACGCCCCGCGTGGGCCTATACGCTGCCGGCAGCACTGCTGCTGATGGCTCCTTTCGACATCCTCGCTTCACTGGCGATGGATATTTATCTCCCTGTCGTTCCAGCGATGCCCGGCATCCTGAACACGACGCCCGCTATGATCCAACTCACGTTGAGCCTCTATATGGTGATGCTCGGCGTGGGCCAGGTGATTTTTGGTCCGCTCTCAGACAGAATCGGGCGACGGCCAATTCTACTTGCGGGCGCAACGGCTTTCGTCATTGCGTCTCTGGGAGCAGCTTGGTCTTCAACTGCACCGGCCTTTGTCGCTTTCCGTCTACTTCAAGCAGTGGGCGCGTCGGCCATGCTGGTGGCGACGTTCGCGACGGTTCGCGACGTTTATGCCAACCGTCCTGAGGGTGTCGTCATCTACGGCCTTTTCAGTTCGATGCTGGCGTTCGTGCCTGCGCTCGGCCCTATCGCCGGAGTATTGATCGGCGAGTTCTTGGGATGGCAGGCGATATTCATTACTTTGGCTATACTGGCGATGCTCGCACTCCTAAATGCGGGTTTCAGGTGGCACGAAACCCGCCCTCTGGATCAAGTCAAGACGCGCCGATCTGTCTTGCCGATCTTCGCGAGTCCGGCTTTTTGGGTTTACACTGTCGGCTTTAGCGCCGGTATGGGCACCTACTTCGTCTTCTTCTCGACGGCTCCCCGTGTGCTCATAGGCCAAGCGGAATATTCCGAGATCGGATTCAGCTTTGCCTTCGCCACTGTCGCGCTTGTAATGATCGTGACAACCCGTTTCGCGAAGTCCTTTGTCGCCAGATGGGGCATCGCAGGATGCGTGGCGCGTGGGATGGCGTTGCTTGTTTGCGGAGCGGTCCTGTTGGGGATCGGCGAACTTTACGGCTCGCCGTCATTCCTCACCTTCATCCTACCGATGTGGGTTGTCGCGGTCGGTATTGTCTTCACGGTGTCCGTTACCGCGAACGGCGCTTTGGCAGAGTTCGACGACATCGCGGGATCAGCGGTCGCGTTCTACTTCTGCGTTCAAAGCCTGATAGTCAGCATTGTCGGGACATTGGCGGTGGCACTTTTAAACGGTGACACAGCGTGGCCCGTGATCTGTTACGCCACGGCGATGGCGGTACTGGTTTCGTTGGGGCTGGTGCTCCTTCGGCTCCGTGGGGCTGCCACCGAGAAGTCGCCAGTCGTCTAACCGACGACTGGTAGCAGGCCCGCTCCGATGCGGCGCACTAACCATCGAAACCTCGTGAATGTCGGTATCCTGTCTGGCAGGATACCGCTCATTTCCCTTGTTCAGTTCATCGCCGTCGCCGAGCATCTGAATTTTCGGCATGCGGCCAAGGCACTTGGTATCAGCCAGTCGAGCGTCAGCGCGCGTGTGAAAGCGCTGGAGGATAACCTTGGTGTCCTGCTATTTGAGCGCCATGCGCGGGGCGTTCGGCTAACAGACGCAGGCAGGCACTTCATGGAGCGTGTCACGGCGGGTGTCGATCAACTCGATCACGCAGTGAAGACCGCGGAGTGACGGGCACTGGCTGGCAATGTCTAGCAACGGCAGGCATTTCGGCTGAGGGTAAAAGAACTTTCCGCTAAGCGATAGACTGTATGTAAACACAGTATTGCAAGGACGCGGAACATGCCTCAT
>NZ_VPEK01000096.1:0-2854 GCF_013417145.1 Acinetobacter sp. YH16044 | reverse complement strand
TAATAATTTGATTTTATAGCAACCTGCAAGATCACCTCTAAGCATATTCTTTGGAATATGTGGCTGCTCTATGACTTTGGCTAGTTTCTTTTTAAATTGATCTCGTATAGCAACAGGGAGTTTTTCCCATTCTGCTGTAAAGTCCTTGTGACGTAAAAGCTTATAAGTCATCTAATGTGACTTCCTCAAACATCTCTTTAGGATCATTAATGCGCTTACGGACAAGAGCTAACAATTCTTCATCTTCTTCTGAAAGCAAAGCTTTTTTGACAGGCAGTTTCCCAGTCGTAGCAACATACTCAAGAATACTAGTGAAGAAATCCGTAGGTGCAATACCTTGTTCTTTAAGGATGGAATAGGATTTTTCTTTAAGGGCTTCATCGATCCTGAAGTTAACAGTAGCCATCATATCTCCCAGTTATTTAATGTACTAGGAGTACTGTAATGCAAATTGCATTACAAGTCGACTTCGTATAACCGCCATTATGTTAAATATGAGCAATTTTGTACTAGATACTTTTAATTATATTGATAAGTTAGATTTTTTAATTTCTTAAAGGCACAACTTTGAAAACAATTGGTTTATTAGGCGGAATGAGTTGGGAATCTACAGATCTTTACTATCAACAAATCAATAAAATGGTTCAAATGAAGCTAGGAAAATTACATTCTGCTAAGGTTGTTCTTATCAGCGTTGATTTTGCTGAAATTGAAGAATTACAACATAAGGGACTCTGGGATGAAGCTGGATTTTATTTAAAAGATAAAGCTATTCAACTAGAAAAAGGAGGGGCCGATGGTATTGTACTTTGTACAAATACGATGCATAAAGTGGCTTCTTATATTGAGAATTCAACTACTATTCCATTTATTCATATTGCCGATGCAACAGCTACGGAAATTTTAAGTCAAAATATTAAAAAAATTGGTCTGCTTGGTACAGCTTTTACTATGGAACAAGATTTTTATAAAAACAGATTAGAAGAAAAAGGACTTGAAGTAATAACGCCAAATGAAACAAATAGAAAAGTTGTGCACGATATTATTTATAATGAATTATGTTTAGGGGTTATAAACAAAGAGTCTCAAAAGAAATATATCAATGTTGTCGAAGATTTAATATCTTCTGGAGCAGAAGGAGTTATCTTAGGGTGCACAGAGATTTGTATGCTTATTGGAGATATTAAATTTTCAGTCCCTCTCTTTGATACTACTTCTATACATGCAAAAGCAGCTGTAGATTTTGTCTTATCATAAAGTTTCTCTAAAATTAACATAATACACGTTATACGAAAGGCCCTATTTACGGGCCTTTTAATCATCTGATTAACATAAAATCTCTTATACGCAGTGGCGGCTAACGCCACTATACAAGGCAACAGACCATACACTTTTTTTAAAACTTGATCTTGGATCTTACTTTAGTCAGTAGCTGATCAAGCAAATTTTGATTTTTGGATAAGTCCAACAGTAAGCCATTTAATTTTGTTTGGATCTCTTTCGGATCAGTCACCTCACCACTCATAAGATTTTTCAACAAACCACCAATCTTGTTGAAATCCTCCTTTATGCTACGAATTTCCTGAAACGATTGAACATCTATCAAACTTTTGGGCTGATAGCTTAAACCCAAATCACGTGCATATTGAGAAACCGATAAATTAGCCTGAGCAGCATTTGCTTCAATCTGCTTTTTTTCTTCATCAGTTACGACCACTTTAATGATCTTTTGGCGTATCCGTTTTGGCTTTTTCTTTTCATTCATTTTCATCATTTCCATTGTCATTTGGCTATGCCAAAAGCTCCGCAGGACAAGATTCCACGTTGAGCTTGAAAAGCGAATAAGCAGGAGTAATGGGTGTCAAAATGCTAGCATGTTGACCAACATTACACATCTTGCCTGTTTCACCTTAATTAGGTTTCGCACTTAATCGCATATAATCGCACATAAAAGAGATTAAAAGCTTATAAAATTTTATAATCGCACTTAAAAGCATATAATTGCATATAAAAGCTCTTGATCGCATATAATTGCACTTAATCGCATATAATTGCACTTAATCGCATATAATTGCACTTAATCGCATAAAAATAGGAATGAGGAGATCTAAATGGTTACTCGACATGGAGCAAAAAGATTCATCACTGCGGCTTTGCCTGAAATAGAAAAACGGTTAAAAGCAGGCTACACCATCAAAGAAATACATGCAGATTTACCAGATCTCGCCAACAATATTTCTTACAGTGCGCTATTAAGAAATTTGCAGAAAATGGGCATCAGCGAAAAAATGCCGCACCAGGGAAAAACACAAAACATCAAAGTTTCCCAAAATGAGACCAAAGCTGGAAGAAATCAGCAAACCTCTTTTTCTTATGATCCACATACAACAGGAAAGGATCTTATTTAAAAAAATAATATGCCTTTAAAGGTGCTTTAATTGCGATTACAGCTCGATTAATAAAGAAAGGTACAGAACGAGTGTCTACGAGTGAAATCGCTGAAATTCGCGCTTAGATCCCCTGAAAAACTGCTTTTTAGGCTGTGAAGCCTAAATAAGCGTAAATCACATGCAGAAAATTGACCCTAGATCGAGCGAAGCGAGTAAAAAGCTCATGAGCGAAGCGAATTCCGAGCTGCTTTTGCTTTTTCTTAAAGTCACAACCCAATGAGCCAAAAAATTGCCCCAACGAATCGAGCGAAAGCGAGATTCAATAGAGTTTGAGCGTAGCGAAAACCAAGGGCAATTTTTCCTTGCCTGGGCTTTTAATTATTTTAAAGTTTTTAAATACTTTTAGACACGCTGAAAGCCTTTATTGGCAATACTTTCAAAGGCTATATGACACCGTTTACCTT
>NZ_VPEK01000095.1:0-2919 GCF_013417145.1 Acinetobacter sp. YH16044 | reverse complement strand
AAACAGCTTGCTTTGGAGCAGTACAAACAGCAGCAGAAATTAGAAAGAGAGCAACAGAAAACAATGAAGTTTAGAGGGATGAGCCGATGACACCTGATGAAAAAAAGCTATATGCACTGATGGCAGTTGCAGAACAACAGCAGAACCTAGTCAATCAGGCCGTTAAAGAGCTTCAAATCACGAAAGAACACATTCAAAGCACTATTGCTGGGCAAACCCACCACACTATATCAAAAGCGGTAAATGAGGGCTTACAGGACGGTACAGCAGAACTTATTAAGACCGCTAAAGCGCTTGGACGCTTGAAAAACTCGATTGAATCAGCCAATGATCAATTTTCATGGAAGTTAATCACCACTTTCTTAGGTGTTTTTTCAGTTCTCATACTGACTATGACGTGGCTATTTGCATCTTATATTAAGCCTTTAGAGAATATTCCAAAGATCGAGAGTTTAAGGCAGCAAGGTATTCAGTTTGATATTCAAAGTTGTGCCGTTGGAGAAGAGTCCAAGCCCTGCGTCCGAGTGATGAAAGAGCAGTGTGGCTATGGGAAGCATGGGGATTTATGCGTTATTGACCCCAAATAGCTGAATCTGAAAATGAAGGCTCTAAGCACTCATTTATAATTTTTATTATGTTTAAAATTAGTGGAAGTTAAGGAAATTATTATGTTAAAGCAATCAAGTTTAGAAAGAACAGAGTTTAAGGAAGAAGAACTTGCGCCCATTAAAAAGCTTGATTTGAATGATTTGAAAGTTCCTATGCCTAAAAACCTTGATCAGTTACTGATTTGGACATCCGAACTGGCTCAATATAATTATGCTCAATTCCTTAACCAATCCGAACAGCTAAAACTTGTTGATGAAGACAACCTGGAAGAACAGGCGGAAATCAGTCAGAAGCTTAGGTTCTATAGAGGTAATGCGCTTATAGAAAACCAAATCAAAGATTTCTATTTGAAAAAGTTACTTGATCAAGGAGAGGCAACAGTCAAAGGTTATATTAAAAGTCCGACTAAGAAAAATACCCGATATGCTGTAATTTCTTATCATGACTATGATTTTGTAAGCTTTGCTACTCCAGAGATTCTTAATAAATTTCCAGCCGATCTCATCAATTTCGTGCAAAAGGAAACACCTAAGACATTAGCGGACATATATCCTGAAGAAGCCGTGTTCTTATCAGCTATCAAAAAATTTATAAAACCTTTTAAGGAACAGTATAAAAAATTGGCTGATAAGAACAGGGAAATTAAGGAGCACAATACAGTTGCTCATAAAATTTATATAAAAATTAAAAATAAGGAAGCAACTCTGCAAAAGCCAACAGAGTCAAAGCCTAAAGAATCTAATCCAAAGACTACTGAAAATAGTGCTGTCCCAGTAGAGATGAAGCAGGGAACCATTCAGAAAAATATGGCTCCACAAGAAAAGCCACTTACTGTGATTAAGAAGCGAAAATTTGCTTTAAACAAGAATAAGTAACTTGTAATGTAAAATTCTAAACAAAAACCCCTCTAAGTCTTGCAACTTAGAGGGGTTTTCAAGTAAATTCAGCGGTACGCAGTTATTTGATGGAACTAACATCAAGTAACGAAGATCATAAGGTTTGGCGACCGTTATGATTTCACCAAAAGGCTTGTACCTGAACTCTATTTTCACAATAAACAGTGTTTATATCAAGCCTCAAAATGATAAGTCTTCGTTAATTCGTGTTTTAAACCATCAAATAAGCATCCTAGATCGAGCTTTGCCCGCTTCTGCGTGTCCGTTTTACGGTCGGCATGCAGTACGTGTGGTAGGAATAAGTGTCACTGGCGTATTGTAGCTATAGTCGAAAGGCTAAACCGCTTACAGGGGAACTTCACATAGGCGGAGCGTTAGGAGTAGTTACATAGGACTTGTTAAGTTGTACGTTGGGGAAACCCTCGCAGAGATACAGGCAATGTAACGACAGGGAGCGCGTGGAGCGAGGTGCAAGACTTTGAGTCCTTGTCTGCATAGTCAGCAAAGCTATGTGCGGATACGACCGATATACGTGGCTCCGAAGCCAAATATATACAGGTAAATCGGCAATACTTAGGGGATATGTCATTTTTTCAAATGGCTGCCCTTAGGGTGAGTATTGCCGAAACTCTCTCAACCGTTTCCAAAGCCAAAGCACGAAGTGCGACGCTTTGGAGGCGAGTTGAGAAGTTGAGAGCACTTGCTTTTAGCTTTTATTGTGTTTAGTAGTCGAGGTAGTTGTTTTTACTTTTCTGCTTAGGCTATTCAGTTGAATGTTAAGAGAAGTCGTAACGCTAAGCCTATTAACACGATACCCATAAAAATTTCGGGTGGTGTTTCAAAAAGTATGCTGACATTAAATGAAGCCATTATTGATGTAAAAAAAGGTTAAGTCGAAAGCTTTAAAATGGTTTTCAATCTTTTTTGAAAAATTACAACTCCTTCTAAAACCGCGCCTAATTCGATGCCTTATTTTGCAATTATTACCTTCAATACCTACAGTAAAAAATTTACCAATACTTTGCTTGCAGTTTTTAAAAGCAGTTATGAAACTGTCCCAATGATCACTTGCAATTCGGGTGTAGTGAATACCTAATTGTTTAAGCTTTGCCTTCAATCGTTGAACTGTAGCTAAGTCTCTTTTACCCCAAAAATAAGCAACAATCTCACCTGTTTCTCGATGGTAGGCGTAAATAAGCCATTGTTTATTATTTTTATTTCCCACAAAAGTCCAAAACTCATCAACTTCAAGAGACTCATAATGACTTTGTTTAGGCTGAATTTGGTAGGTCGATTCGGTTAAAGTACGTAAAACTTTACCGATACTGATTCGCTCAACTTCAGCGATATCTCGTATACCACTACCTCTGACCATCAACTGTAATATTTTTCGAGTAATGCCTGAATGACATCC
>NZ_VPEK01000094.1:0-2988 GCF_013417145.1 Acinetobacter sp. YH16044 | reverse complement strand
CATAAGAAATTTTATGTTAAATGATTGTTAGAAATGCCCCTTGATCGAGGCATTTTCTATAAAGAATACTAAAAACTAATTAAAGCCAACCAAGTTTCAAAACAAGGCAGTTCTCAGCAATCATATTTTTAAATTATATAACTCCCAACTGAGCTTTTGCTCCAACGATAAGGCTTTCATTTTGAGTTTCTAAGGCAAATAAACCATACATCAAAGGAGAGGCCGCTGCTCTTTCTAAAGTCTGTTCATATAGTTTATTCCAAACTTTACCCCCTAGTTTTTCATACTCGATGATTAGAGTTTTGAGGCTTTCTTCTCCAAACAAAGTTACATGCCCAGCAAAATCAATCGCTGGGTCATCTATATGGGCTGTTGACCAATCAATAACGCCTGAAACAGCTCCATCCTTTGAAGCTAGTACATGCCCAGCATATAAATCGCCATGTATAAATTGGGTGAAATCTGCCCATAGAACATCATTATCCAACCATTTTCTGTAGCGGGTTTCCAATTGCTCACTTATACCAATTTCAGATTTTACTAACTGCAAATTGTTTGCTATTTCAGGTCTTAAATCTGAAGGTTTCATAATTTTCAAATCATTTTCCCGAACTTCTTTTTCAGGAATACTATGGATTTCAAATAAGGTTTTTGCCAAAGATGTTATGTATTTCGGGCTATCTTTGTCCATATTCCAAATTATTTCATAGGTTTCAGCATCCAAATTTAAAACAGGATTATCTTTAAGTATGGGATAAGCCACTAATTCTGTAGATGAAATTCTCCAATCAGGAACCTCTACAGAAAGATGTTTTTTTACCAATTCTAAAATGCGTTTTTCTTTCTTGATTTGTTCCCTCATGCCATCACGACGAGGAATACGCAGCAACCATTGTTGCCCCTTTGTATCAAGAGCAAAAACGACCTTAAAATCAATGCCCATTTCATTGAAATTCATTTTGTCCGTAAGCAACAAGCCGTGTGCTTCAGCAAGTGATTGAATATCTTGAATTGTCATTTTTAATTTCCTTTAAAGAGTTCAATAATTAATGTTCGGATTAGATTGGCTATCATTAACAATCTCTCTCAAAAGTCTTGATGATTTTGTGGTCTTTGATCTCGTAGATAATGTCAGCAATATTATCGACCAATTGCTTGTCATGAGATACGAAGATAATAGTTCCTGCATAGGACTTCATCATTGTTTCTAATGCGGCAATACTTTTTAGGTCAAGATAGTTTCCTGGTTCATCCATAAGCAAAATATTATATTTTCCTAAAAGCATTTTGGATAAAAGCAGTTTGATGATTTCACCTCCCGATAAGTCGGATAAGTTTTTTTGAATATCATTCGCTCCGATCCCCATTGAAGCCAATACTGCACGAATTTCCGCAACTGTGTACTCGCACTCTTCCTGCATAAAGGAGAGCACAGATTTATGCGTGTTAAATTTATATCCTGTTTGTGTAAAGTAGCCAATTTCAGCTTTTGGAGATATGGTTAATCCATCAGCACGTTCTGATATCATTTTTAACAAGGACGTTTTCCCTGTTCCATTCGATCCAGTTATAGCGACTTTAGCGCCAAGCGGTATTATAAAGTTAGCGTCATCAAAGATAGTACGGCTACCAAATTTTAAGCTCAGACCATCTGCCGTAATCGGGAACTTATTGTGCAGTTCTAGGGCTGAACTTTGACGAAAACGAATAGAACGCAAATGCTCTGGTGCTTGAATATCTTCTAATGCAGCCAAACGCTTTTCCATACTCTTAGCTGCCTGATACAGTTTTCTTTGCTTGGTGCCAGTCATTTTTGCATGCCCAAGTCGTCCAGCACTTTCGGTAGAGTTTTTGGATTTTTCTCCTTTTTTCTTATTGTCTAATCGATTAGCTTGCTGGCGTTTTTCTTGCACAGCAGATTCTAATCGCTCCCGTTCCTTCATCATCAGCTCATATTCTACGGCTTGGTGTTGTCGCTCTTCTTCTTTTTGACGCAAGTAATCCGAGTAACCACCCCAATATTCCGTAATTTTACCGTCTTTTAACTCCCATATCTTGTCTACAACCATATCAAGAAAATATCGGTCATGACTGATAACAAGTAATGCTCCATCAAATGCTTTAAGTTGACCAATAAGTAGATCTATTCCATTGAGATCAAGGTGGCTGGTTGGTTCATCCGCTAGAATGCCATGTACTTGTTGGGAAAATGCGGCAGCAATTTTTGCACGAGTTTCCTCTCCGCCACTCATTGTGTCGTTTTGTACATTGGAAACACCAAGGCGAGATAACATTGCCCGGTCTTCGACCGTTTCTATTTCGATTCCGCCCAGTTGGCTGATATGTGCAAAATCACCAAAACGCTGTAATGTCGCTTCGGCTAAAACAATTTCGCCATTAAGTACTTTGAGTAAACTACTCTTTCCTGCTCCGTTATCACCCACAAGACCAATACGGTCATAAGAGTGAATTTCCAATTCATCAATATCCAAAACATCACGCCCAGCATAATCCAAGCGTATGTTTCTCGCTTTAATAATTAAACTCATTTTTATTTACTCCTGTTTAGCTCTTGAAATTTTTTATGCAGCAAACAGGATTTAGGTGAAAACAAAAGCTAGCATCACAGTGTCCTCCCAAAAAAAAAGCTATTCATCCACAGGGTGGACAAATAGCTAGTCAATTAAGTTATAACTGGAAACTATGCACTAAAAGCATACTTATAAATTAAGCATACTTTTACTTTATATATCCGCATATATTCTTAAAGACACAACAAAAGCCCACCATTATAAAATAGTGTCACTATGCAAATAGTTGTGTCTTAACGAATGCGGATAGAATGCATAAACTTACCTAAAAAATAAAATTCAGTTTTATGATAACTTTACTGTTAAAAGAAGTCTAGACAACCTTGTTTTATGCTTGGATATAAGGCTTATTTTAAAATAATAGTAGTGAAGATTTTCTAAAATTAACATAATACAC
>NZ_VPEK01000093.1:0-2999 GCF_013417145.1 Acinetobacter sp. YH16044 | reverse complement strand
CCATTAGTTATTTTGATAGCCAATTGTTTTTAAATAAAAAAATTAAAATCTTAGATCCTAGTATTGGTGATGGAATTCTTATTAAAGAATTACTATTAAAGTTGGGCACAGAAAAATTTTCTGAAATAGAAATAGTAGGGGTTGATCTTGATAACTCTAATTTTGAACAAATTACTTCAACAGTTAAAGAGAAATATCCTAACGTTACATTGACGTTATTAAGGGATGATTTTTTAGATTTTTATGATGCAAATAAAGAATCAAGATTTAACATTATTATTGCTAATCCGCCTTACATCCGTACCCAAATTATTGGTAGTGAAAAATCTCAAAAGATAGCAAAGGATTTTAATTTAAAAGGAAAAACTGATATTTATTATGGCTTTATGATGGCAATGTCTAGTTTGCTTAGTAATGATGGTGTGTTAGCTACTATCACATCAAATCGGTTTTTATCAGTTAAATCTGGGCACGTATTACGAGATTATTTATTAGAAACCTTAGATATACAGTCTATTTATGATTTAGGGGATACAAAAGTATTTAGTTCTGCAGCGGTACTTCCAGCACTAGTTTTTTCTAAAAAAAATAATAATCAAATTAAGGTCGATCCTGAATTTATTACTGTTTATGAAGTGAAAAAATCAAAACAAGACCATAAAGAGGTCGAAACGATTTTTTCAGAAATAGAGGATATTACTCAACATATTAAAGTTGGTAAGTCTAAATTTGAAATTATTAGAGGAATCTTAGATTTATCTAGTTCTAAAAATAACGTATGGACTGTATCAACTAAGGAAAGTAATTCATGATTAAGTAAAGTAACGATGAATACTTGGAAAACATTTAAAGACATTGGTCCAATTCGAGTAGGTGTTAAGTCTACAGCAGATAAGGTATTTATACGTGACGATTGGGATTCGTTTGATCCTAAACCTGAATTAATCAAATATTTGTTGACTAGCGAATGTGCGCAACAGTTTAAGGCTATCAGACCGAATAAGCCTAAAGAAATTATTTATCCACAGACAAGTGAAAATGGAAAGAAAAAAGCCGTAGATATAGATCAGTATCCAGCTACTAAACAATATTTAGAAGTGTACAAAGAGCAATTAAGTAGTAGGGAATATCTGATAAAAGCGGGTAGAAATTGGTATGAATTGTGGGTTCCACAAAATCCAAGTCTGTGGTGTAAGCCAAAGATTGTTTTTCCAGATATCTCTGAAAAACCAAAATTTTGGATAGATCTAGAAGGCAATATAGTTAATGGTGAATGCTATTGGATTACACCAGACGATAGTAAAGATAATGAATTATTATGGTTATGTTTAGCAGTTGCTAACTCTAGGTTTATTGAGCAGTTTTATGACTATAAATTTAACAATAAGCTATATTCAGGAAAAAGAAGGTTCATGAAGCAATATGTTGAAGAATTTCCTATTCCTGATCCTGAATTACAGAACTCTCAAGAATTAATTAAGTTATCAAAGATGATTTATAACTTGTTAGATCAGAAAGAAAGTTCAAAGCTTAAAGACAAGCTAGATGAACTTGTCTTTAAAGCGTTTGGTGTTAATTAAAAAAGTTTGCTGGGAGTGGTAATTGGATTTTCCCATTTACTACTTTACCTTGAAACTGAGTAAATCTGTTGAAGAAGCTCTCGCCAGTAGTAACAACTAGATGAGTCAGTGTAACTAGACTCCCATTAGTCGTTCCGTAAAACACCGCATATCTAGTATCACAATGACGCACTAAAGTTGAATCTACTGGGAAGCCTAAATTATCCAAACTGTCAGGACAAACTAGCCCTAAATCGATAGTTGGAGAAGTCTGAAGCTTGACTTCCAATAACTGATTTTTAATATCGGGGAATTTCCCATCATCAGCGTAGCTAGAATATCCTAAAGCTTCGCAAACTAATTTATGTAATCCAGCCCCACGATTACGTTCCTGTACTATGCCTGGATCACTAAAAGTTAAGCCAATGAGTGGAGAGAGCCTAGTGAATACTTCTTTAATAGAAAGTAATTCTTTAGATGATGGAAAACCTATTGGAGATTGAGTTGGTTTATACGAATCTGGTGCTAAATGACCTATCAACTGATCTGTATCAAGGGGGGATATAAGTTCTAATGACTCATTAGGAGTAAATCTAGCTTGATATTTTGTAGTGATTTTGCCAGTTGTATCTAAAATGGAAAGTTCTTCACCATTTATAACTTTCACTTTGTAAATAATATCATTCGTGTCAATGCCGATAATAACATAGCGTCTTTCAGCAGAAATCTCTTCATTCCAAATCTGTAAATTTCTAGATTTTTGATTATATGTATCAAAATTTTGACCCGTAAATCGAGGTTGAACTTTCGGAAAAGTTTTTTCGATGGGATATCCTAGAATTTCACAAACCTTTTGTTTAACAACTTTAGATCTTGATTTTACAGCATAAGCACTCACATCAAAACCACATAATTTTTCATTTAAAATTTGTTCTAGGATTTCATCTGGAATCCATAGTTCAGGATGGCCAATAGTGATAGGGGTATGAATCGTAATACCTGCATTTTGGATATTACGAACATACTCATCTGCTGATAGTAGCGTCATTAAAGTCTCTTGGAATCAATAGTTCTGGAACAGTGATTCCAAGTGCTTCAGCAATTATCTCTAAGGAACATAAAGAAAGATTTTTTTCACATCTCTCAATAGCTCCTATATATGTCCTATGCAATTTACAAAGTTCAGCTAACTCTTCTTGTGAAAGATTATTGGCTGATCTATAACTTTTTAGATTATTAGAAATAATCAATAGTAGTTTATGACTAGGCTTACGAAACATTATTGGAAATCACTTATTTGAGTCCAAATAATGAAAATGTGATGACAATAAGTCGACAGACGATAAGTAGCATTAGAGAGTATAAGTCGTATTTAATTATGAAATTTTTCTACAATTAACATAAGACGAATTATGCGAATCAAAAAAAATTGGTAATAAA
>NZ_VPEK01000092.1:0-3224 GCF_013417145.1 Acinetobacter sp. YH16044 | reverse complement strand
TGAATTTGCAGCGCGTAAACTAACCACTCGCGTTCATGAGCAGATGGTGAAGTCCAATCTTGCGGATACGTTAATCGGTCATATTAGCCGTGATGCAACCATGATTCCAGCACGCGAAGGTGTTGAGAAAATAGTTCTCCCTCCTGTTGTAAAACCGCCTGCCAAAAAACGAGGTCGCCCTGCATTCAACTCGCCTAAGACCTTGACCACTAAAATATTAACTGCCATTCAGATTCAACTCACACAGACACTTCCTGAAATGCTCCGAGATTTACCTACGGGCTGTTCTGTTGGCACAAAAACGAACTCAAAAGGGTATTCTGAGAGTACCAAAGGCTACAAGCTTCATTTAGATACAGCATGTTGTGGTGTAGTGATCAGTGCTTATCTGACGGGTGCGGTCGTTCATGATAGTCGTGTTGCCCTGCCGTTATCGTTGATGAGTGAACAGCGTGTTACGGCATGTTATGAGCTGATGGATGCAGGTTATTGTAGTACGGATATTCGAGAGTTTGTGAGATCAAGAGGTCGTGTTCCGTTGATTGATCACAACAAGCGTCAGGGTGAAAAAATAGAATTTTGCAAAGCGGAAGCACAGCGATATAAAACCCGTAGCAGTGCTGAACGCAGTAATGCCCGTTTAAAGGATGAGTTTGGCGGTCGGGTGATTTATTATCGAGGTCACGCTAAGGTGATGAGTCATTTGATGTTTGGTTTGATTGCTCAAACAGCCGATCAATTGATGCGACTTTTGAGGTGACGACAAGGCAATTGATTAAGTGCTTAATGATTGAATATTTGACACAGGTCAACGCATCAGCTTGTTTAAGATATGGAGAAACAAGATGATTGATCCCTAAAATCATAGCGCAACTCGGGTTTGATTAAAAAAAAGCCTCTTTTTTAAGAGGAGCTACAGCTGTGTCGGCTGGGACAATAATTTTGCAAGTTCTTCTTAATAATATCTTTTCTAAAAAAACTATTCTCGAAGTCTATTCTGACCTACAAGATCTTCCATTAACCCCAAAATACAAAAAAGATATCATTGCCTTACGTCGCTCCCTCGAAAGAGATCTAACCAATAATCCCAATAAAGCTTTTTCTATGAAAGAAGTCGCAACAAAGGACAGAATGTTTATTCGTCCTTTGAAAATAGATCCGACTCAAATTGAAAAAGTTACGGAAATGAAAGGAAAATCTATACTTCTTGTCGATGATTTATTGGCAAGTGGTACAACCTTAACAAGTGCTTATAACTTACTTAAAGAAATGGAAATAAGTGAACAAATTGAAGCAATCTGTCTTTTAGGAAAACTGGGCAGTAAATAACTAGAAATCATTCAATGTCACCAAAAATCACTAAAAATCACAAAAGTTAATGTAAACTTTTATTTATAACTGTATACTACAGATAGACCATTCATGTGCTCAATGGTCTTTAAAGATAGGGCTAACGCCCAGAGCCCGGCAGCACCGTCAAGCGAGGTCAGACTGTAAGAGTCAAATATCGTTTATCTAGGCACGGCTAGTAAAGTTTCAAACAAAAAGCTTAATAACTTAAATAAGTTGTTAGGCTTTTTTGTTATTCATAACTATAATTCAAATAAATTCAATATTTTATAAATCTAAGTATGACAATCGTTATATCTATCTCTGTAATTATTGCTTTCATTATTTATCTTAAGCTTTATAACTCACATCCATATTTCTTACTTGATAAAGATGGCGTAATCAAAAAGGAACATCGCAGAACTTTTTGTCATCCATTTATACATTTAGATCCAAATGATTTTAATGATCTCAAATCAATACATCATTCTTACTTTCCTAATGGAAGCTACGAGACTAGATACTATTCATCTGATGGACTAAACAATACCTTATTTATCAAAACTTCAATAGAATTTAATACATATCCAAATGGACAACCATGTGATTTAGTTTTTCCTGTCAACTTTGTGATCCACAAACTAAATGACTCTCCAGAAACGTATATTATGTATTTATCAGAAAGATGCGGCATTAAGGACATGACTCTGAAAGGTGATTTTTATAAAGGATCTCTTTCAAATCTAAAAAAGCACTTTGAATTATGGGAAAAAAAGCAAAAAGAATTTTTAAAAAAGAATCACCATATTTAGCTTGCGAGCATAGCCATTGAAAATATTTTTCATGGCTATGATGTATTTAATTATTTTATTTAACTATATTTTCTTTGTTATATTTTTCAATAAGATACAATGCATCTTTATCACCTTTTAATGCAGAACTTCTCAATAAAGACATTCCCTTAGTTATATCTTGTTTTACAATTATTCCTCTTACATACATTAATCCAAGCTTTGTCTGAGCTGTAATATCACCTTTATTCGCAGCTTGAGTAAAAAGAGAGACTGCTTTTGCGGGGTTCTTAACAACACCATTTCCGAATAAATACATGGTGGCTAGCTCACGTGTGGCTGCTATATCTCCTTTATTGCTAGCTTTTTGATATAAGTTGGCTGCCTTATTTAAATTAACAGATACCCCCATGCCATTTTGATAAATTGCACCAAGCATGAACAGAGCATCTGTATTTTCTTGATTAGCTGCCTTTTCAAACCATTTTATAGCTTCAGCCATATTTTTTTGTACACCTACTCCCTCTTTGTACATAACAGCAAGAGTAAGTTGATCCTCTGCATAGCCTTGCTTAGCTCTTTCAATAATTTCAGCATCAGAAAAAGCATATAAACTTGATGAAAATGAAAGAATTGTAAGGAAAATAAGAAAATATTTATGCACTCGAATACCTAAAAAATGTGAAAATTTGAATAACTCAGTATTTTGAAATACGTACCTTAAGAAATGAAAATTATTTTAACAATAGTCCTTTTAATTGTTGCTTATAACATTGTAGAGCCCAATAGTTTTGGAGGATACCTATTAGTTCTATTAGTTGCAGGATTAATTTCAATTGGTATTACATTCGCTTTTTTAGCCATACTCGCTGTTATTGGTGTAATTAGTAAACTATTCACACAGAATTAAACTACATCCCAAAATCCATCCCTCGATCCTGCTTAGGTCGAGGTTTTTCTATCTCTTGTTTACGCTCATTCATCTGGACGAGATTTTTTTCAATCAGTAGGCCACATACTGGAATTGAAGCTGTGATTTGGTTTCTTGCGTGGGGTCTTCCGGTTGTTTTTCTGAGTTTTTTTCCAATGCTTCTTTGTTGTTGG
>NZ_VPEK01000091.1:0-3389 GCF_013417145.1 Acinetobacter sp. YH16044 | reverse complement strand
CCCAAACACCATCTTGGAGAGGTTTAATGTCTCCCCAGTTCCCACGTTGAACCTTATCTAATCGGCGATTCAAGCGAATGCGGGTCATATTGTCTTTAATGCCATCCAACCATTCATCAAATTCTGGCAGACGTTTAATTTCAATCATGAGGATTCCTTATCTTCTCACTATATTGTATTCGATCGAATACAATATGCAAGTAATCTATACGAACATCCATTAATTTCGTATAACAGCCATTATGTTAAATAGGAACCTTAGAACAATAGAAAATTATAATTTCATTGCCATAAGGAAGAATATACTTACAATCCTACGTTCGTTTGTAAAGCAATTTGCTGTGAAGCTAATTCAAGTGCTTTAGATTTCCCTAATGGTTTAATATCAGTGCCTTCAGCATATATAAAATCTACCTTATCAATACCAATTAATCCTAATACTGCTATTAAATATGCTGTAACAGCATCTGTTGGAAGATCTTGATGAAAACCACCACGTGAACTAAAGATAATTGATTTAACACCTTTAATTAATCCTACGGGTGCGGTTTCTGTATATTGAAAAGTTACTCGTGCTCGTGCAATTAAGTCGAACCAGTTTTTTAATTGGGTTGGTACATTTAAGTTATACATTGGTGCTGCAATCAATAATAGATCACAATCTTTCAGCTCTTGAATAAATTGATCAGAGAGAGCTACTGCTGCTTTTACCTCAGGTTTTTCATTCGCCTCTCCACGTAAGGCATTAAATATCTCTAAGTTTAATACTGGTAAGTTCATAGCTCCTAGATCATGTTCAATTATTTGGTCAACATAACCACTTTGCTTACGTCTATATAAATATTTATTAATGAGCTGATTACTTAGAGATTTTTCCTGCATAAAACTAGATTTGATAACTAAAATTCTGTTCATAGTAAGGTTCCTAATATGAATTTTAATTAGATTATCATTGATAAATTGGATACAAAAGTGATAATAAATCAACTCATTGATTCCCAATTGGAACTAATATGCGTGTTAATGATCTGAAAAGTTTGATGGCATTTATTAGTGTTGTTGAACAAGGAAGTTTTACTAAAGCATCAGAAAAATTACATCTGACTCGTTCCGCTGTCAGTAAGATGATTTCAAAGCTTGAGGTACAGCTCGGAGTAGTACTTTTTAACAGAGATACACGTCATTTAGCTCTCACAGAAGAAGGTAGTATTTTCTATGAACATAGCCAGCGGGCTGTACAAGAATTATTAATAGCTGAGACATTATTTGAAAGTAATAATCAAAATATTCAGGGAATGATACGTATCTCTATGCCTGTATTATTTGGACAAAAGTTCATTGTTCCGATATTAAGAGACTTAGCAGATGAACATCAAAATTTGAATATGGTTCTTTCTTTTAATGATCGTTATATTGATTTAATTGAAGATAATTATGACCTAGTGATAAGAATTGGTAATTTAGAAGATAATAGTCAATTAATGGTTAAAAAGATTTCTGAGCATGCAATGTGGCTCTGTGCCACACCTGAATATTTAAAAAGATACCAGGTTCCTGAGAGCATCAAAGATTTAGATAACCATCAGACTATTGGATATTTGAAAAATGGGCAGCTTGAAAAGTGGATATTTCAAAGTTCTCATCATAAAACTATAAAATATTTGCCAAAAAATAAAGTTCAAATGGATGACATAAAAAGCATATTAGATTATGTACTAATGCATGGAGGAATTGGTTGGTTACCTTCCTGGTTGATTCAAGAATATATACAAAGTGGTCAATTAATACACCTACTTACTAACTATTCAAGTACTAACTATCCTATTCAAATTGTATGGAAAAGATCAAATTTCTTACCAATACGTGTTCGTACTACCATTGATAAAATAGCTTCATCAATACAAAAAGATAGCGTCATTAAATAAGATTTATAAGAGAGGAATTCTAAATTGATAGTAATACAAAATCTTTCTAGTTTAATTTTTAAACACGGATTTATTAAGCTTTCCTAAAATTAACATAATACACGTTATGCGAAATTAGAAAAATGAGTTTATTGCACTGATATTTATCTGTTTTTTAAATTTTAGACCTGGGTTGGTGCCCAGGTTTTTTTATTGCGTATAACAGCCATTATGTTAAAGGGGAGGTATATTTGAATTAAATATGCCTATAAAGTTAATAGCTATCAATCATTGTTTGCTGAATAAGCCTTTAAAAGTAGGTTTATGCACCTAAGTTATTGTAAATAAAAAGATGTTCGTATTTTCAGTATTCTAACAATAGACTATAGTTGATTCTTTTAAACTAGGAATTACCATGAACCGATTTAAGACCTCTTTTTTAGTTATTTCTTTGGGTCTTACTTTAACTGCCTGCGGCGGCGGCAGTGATGGTGCATCGAGCTCTACAGGGAATGGTGCATCGAGCTCTACAGGGAATGGTACATCGAGCTCTACAGGGAACAGCGGCACCACACCAGATACTTCTACTGGTTCAGTATTGGAAAAATTGAATCCATCACAATCCTACAATATTATTTTTGACTACCCTAATTCTTCTGGTGCATCAAGACTTGATTCTGTAAAACAAAATGCCGATGGTATTATCACCGAATTTGGTGATTACAAAATTACAGGAGATATTGTTGCGAAAGAAATTGCTGGAAATAAAAACTTTACGATTGCTCGTGTAACCAAAGGAATTTTTAATTATGAAAAAGATGGGGAAATAAAATCAACAGATATTTCCAAATATAGCAATGCTTCTTATTTTTATTTTGCATTTACCCCAATCATTACTAAGCGTATTTCTGCCCAAACCAAACAAATTAACTGTACTGATGTTAATGCTACTCAAGCAAAAGTGACCAATAGTGGCCAATTTGAAAACTTTATTTCTCCATCCATTCATAATGGAAGTATTACCTTAAATCCTAACGGCAATATCGACGTTAAATTTACTGCAAAAAATGGCAGTGATGAAACTACCTTTGCTTCATCAATGAGATGGGTTGATTCATTCAATAACTATAGCAGCTATAACTTATTGGGTATCGTAGGACAACAAGGTGAATCAAATCAGATCGGTACATTTAACATAGCTGATAATGGACCAAATAGCCTAGTACTTGGTGCAATTTACCGTATGACTTTGAGCAATAATGGTAACTATCAAGGTGCTGTTTCTATGGTATGTAATTATTAATATAGCTTGATTGAAGTGTCATGCGCCTTAATCTTTATGTATTTTTTTAAATTTAAGACCTAGGCAGTGCCTAGGTTTTTTTATTTCGTATAACAGCCATTATGTTAAATAACTTTTAGAAGCTTTAGTACAAGCTTGACAGATTGTCTTATCATTATAAAATAACCTTATTCAAATCATCC
>NZ_VPEK01000090.1:0-3436 GCF_013417145.1 Acinetobacter sp. YH16044 | reverse complement strand
CGCATGCTTGTAATCATCTGCAAGAGCAATATACATCTCACTTTGAGACTTTGAAGAAACCCAGTCTCTAACTTCATCATCAACAGCTATTTTTCCTATAGAGGAGAAATTAGAAGCCGTGACCAAAAACCACCAAGAAAGGAATGTAAAAGACAATAAAAGTAAAAGAATTAAGATAAGTAAGATCTTTAAACCATTAGATAATTCTGTAAAAAGCTCATCTGAAAAAGAAGTAGTAGAAAAAGCTACAATACCAGCAAGCAAAATATTTACGATAGCAATTAAACGCCCGATTTTTTCATCAAGACGATTAGCCCTCAAAAGTTCATCCCGATATTCATCATGTGCAACTTTAAAGTAAAGTTTAGAACACTCTAAAAAGTCCTCATCGCGTTCCAAATCATTATTAGTAAGACCCACAAAAAATCCCCTCGAGATTAAAAACAGAAGGCTGTTATCTGATAAGGCTATTGTCCCACCCCTAACCAACGTCGGACAGTCTTACGGTCGACCTCCAGTTGTTTTGCTATCTGGGTATTGTTCATGCCGTTAGCTTTCAGCTGTATTGCCTGTTCACGCTTTACTGAATAAGCCAATCCTTTGGCTTTACCACCCTTTGCTCCGCGCACTGCTTGTACGGCGCTGAACTCTCCATAGCTAAAACGCTGCCACACCCACTTAGCAATGCTCTTTGCTGTCGCTTTTACTTCGCTATAAGGTAAGGGTTGTTCAAACCCGCTGTTAATCGCTTCTATTTGCGCTCTGACGGCCTTTTCCCACTCAAGGCTAGTGTTATGGTGCATATAGTCTCTAATGGCCTTATACGCCCAATGACGGCCCTTCTCGAACATTGTAACGTTACGTCCTAAGCCGACAACTTCGAGCTTCTTCGGAATCCGCTTAGGTAGGTCAACAAAGTCCGCTAGGTAGTCCAGGGAATAAGCCCGCTCTGTCCAGAACGTGGTTCGCCATTGAGGATGTAAGGGGTTCTTGGTAATGAGGTGAGAATAGTTGCGATCTGCCCCCATTTTGAGCGCATAGGCATAGTAAACCGCCTGGGCATACTTGATTGCCTTAATGCTGGAAAAGTCGCTGGTACAAAGCGGTATCTCCAGCTTGTAGCAATGATGGCTATGACCATTAACAGGGTTTTGAGTAGTCCAAAAGGGTTTAGGTAAACCGGCATCAAACCAGGATAAAGCGGCATCTTCTTTGTCATCGTCAAAGACAAAGTAAATTGTGGTCAGGGGTGAATTTATCTGAATGTAGGGCTTTTTAACCGCGATGGATTTAGTACGGATGAGCATGTAGCCAGGCTTCTCATCCATGCAATATGGTTTATTTGGTAGACTCTCGAATAGATCGAGTTGCTGCTGTGTCCCCAATTCCGTTCTAAATTTAGTCAGTGTCGAGTGACTTTTTGTATAATTCATGGGTTTACACTTTAGTAAACCGCCTTTTGTTCTTTGCATATACTAAATTTGTGGTATATGATTATAACAAACACAAGACGGATTCATCTCCTTATTGTTGTTAAAGATACGAGCCTCGATTGATTCCATTCCGCCAAGTTTGAAAATCATCGGGGCTTTCTTTTGTAAGAATATAACTAATCAACAAAAAATTTCAATCAATAAAACTATATAAAATAATAAATTATCAAGATAGTTACGTAAGTTGCGCAAGTTAAATAATCTTATTATTTATAAACTATTGATCTAAATAGAAAACTTTATATAATGAATTTTAAATAAGTTACGTAAGTTAAATAATCAAGATGATAATTTTAGTTGGTGGTGAAAAAGGAGGGTCCGGTAAAAGTTGCCTCGCCCAAAATTTAGCTGTGTATTTACAAGCGAAAAAGAGAGATATTTTATTATTGGATGCTGATCCACAAGGTACTACTACTGATTGGATTAAAGAACGTGATGACAACAATAAAGTAGAAAGTATTCCTTCAGTACAAGCTGCTGGGAATATCCGTCAAATATTATTAGACCTGTCTAAACGCTATCAAGACATTATTATCGATGCAGGTGGTCAAGATTCTGAGGCTTTACGTTCAGCAATGACTATTGCAACTCATATGTTATTGCCATTTCGTCCTAAAAGACGTGATCTAAAAACATTGGTTCATGTTGAAAAGTTGATCCGATTAGCCAAAGCTGTAAATCCAGAGCTTTATACTCGAGCAGTTATTACTCAATGTCCAACTTTACCAAGTCAGTTTCAAAGAATATTAGACGCTAAAGAAGCATGTGAATCTTTTGATTTGATTCCACTTAACAATTTTACGTGTAATCGAAATATCTATGATGATGCTGATGAAAATGGATTATCTGTCTTTGAAATGTCATCTGATGAAAAAGCTAAACAAGAAATTGAACAAATTGCTAAAGAGTTTTTAGGAGATCTTTAATGGCACTTAAAGGCTTAAAAAAATCTGAGCAAAGTTTAAACGAAGAAAAAATCGAGGACTTTATTCAGGGTGCAACCAAACGTGTTAAGAAAATAGAGCCAACACAGCAAACTTATAAAAGATACACCTTCTCTTTAACTGAAGATGTCAATCATCAAATAGATACTCTTTTGGTAAATTGTAGAGTTGCTAAGGCCAATCGTTCTATCATTTTAAAAGCTGCTATTAGTCAACTAGAAAAACTATCTGCTGAAGAACTGCAAAAAATCGTATTAGATAAAATTAAGTAACTTACGTAAGTTAAGTAGCTTACGTAAGTTTTTTAAGTTACTTAACCTCATCTAAAACAGCTAATTGCAAATCCTCTTTTGAGAGTTTCTGTAACTGATGCAAAGCTGCTTTCAAAATGACTGAGCGATTTGCTTTGGCTACTCTTGAATCTATCAATAGATCATCAATTTCTTTGCTAACTTCTTCTGTTAGTGAAAAGGTAAATCGACGATATACCTGTTGTGAACACTCTAAATTTTTTACACGCTTAGTAGACCCGCTAATGAAATCCTCAATTTTTTGGTCTGTAGATTTAGATTCCTGAGCTGATTTTGTTAAACCTTTGAGTGCCATTTAAAGTTCTCCTAAAAACTCTAAAGCAAGTTGCTCTATTTCAATGATTGCCTTTTTATCGGTATCATCTTCAAATACAGAAAGTCCATTTTCATCGGCATCGTCATATACGTTCCGATTGGTTGTAAATTGATTCAAAGGCGATAAACCAAAAGACTCGCATGCATCTTTTGCATCAAGAATTCGCTGTACTTGGCTAGGTAATGTTGGACATTGAGTAATAACGGCTCTAGTAATTAAGTTTGGGTTAACTGCTTTAGCTAATTTAATAAGTTGTTCAACATGAACTAATGTCTTTAGGTCACGACGTTTAGGTCGAAATGGTAAAAGCATATGTGTTGCAATAGTCATTGCCGAGCGTAGAGCTTCGGAGTCTTGACCACCCGCATCAAT
>NZ_VPEK01000008.1:0-104037 GCF_013417145.1 Acinetobacter sp. YH16044 | reverse complement strand
AAAACAGTTGTGCTGGCGACAATAGCAAGAGTGAACCACCTGATCCCTTCCCGAACTCAGAAGTGAAACCTCTTAGCGCTGATGGTAGTGTGGGGTTACCCATGTGAGAGTAAGTCATCGCCAGCTCATTATTCGAAACACCCCCTGATATCTCAGGGGGTGTTTTTTTATGTGTGAGGAAAAGAAAAAGAAGTAATGAGAAAAAAAGAAAGAATTCATCATTCATTTCATGTGATTTATAAATTAAAGACTGAAAGGCGTATACTATCCGTGTCATTGATGGAAAGCTCATGTCTGATTTAGCCTCAAATTCTCCTTATATTGAATATGGCACACGGCCATTTCTTGCCATTTTATTTTCTTTATTTTTAGCAGGCTTCGCAATTTTTTCATCGTTGTATTGTGTACAACCGATGATGCCCATCTTTGCGAATTTCTTTCATGTCAGTCCGACACATAGCAGCTTTCCTTTATCTTTTTCTACCATTGCCTTAGCGATTGGGCTGCTATTCACTGGTTTGATTTCAGATCGGGTCGTAAGCCTGTGATGGTCACCGCTTTATTTTTGGCAGCGTCACTTTCAATCATTAGTTCTATATTTCCACTTTGGGAAATATTTTTATTGAATCGCGTGCTGATCGGATTAAGTGTTAGCGGTGTTGCTGCAGTTGCAATGACTTATATAGGTGAAGAAATTGAGCAAAAAGATATAGGCTTTGCAATGGGCCTGTATATATCGGGTACTGCGATTGGAGGAATGGGTGGTCGTCTCATTGCCGGGGTATTGATTGATTATATTAGTTGGCAAAATGCCATGATGATTATCGGCATCATTAACCTATGTATAGCCACAGCATTCTTTTTATTACTTCCAGCATCTCAACATTTTCAAGCTTATCCCATTCGTTTCAACCGATTTTATGAATCTTTCGTTAAAAATTTAGCAGATCCAAAGCTGAGAATTTTATTCCTTCAAGGCTTTATCCTCATGGGATGTTTTGTCTCTATATTTAACTATATGAGCTACCACCTATTAGAAGAACCTTATCAACTTTCTCAAACATGGATTGGACTAATCTCCATAGCATATTTGGCAGGAATATATAGTTCACCTCGGGCTGCAAGTTGGGGGAAACGCTTTGGCCGGGTAAAAGTTTTACCTTCGATGCTGATCATGATGTTGTTCGGGCTGTTGATCATGCTCATTCCGGCATTTTGGTCAGTCATTTTGGGGCTGATTGTATTCACTTTTGCTTTTTTTGCAGCGCATTCCACGGCAAGTAGTTGGGTATCAGTTCAATCCCTGCAATACCGTGCCGTAGGTTCATCTTTATATTTATTTTGCTATTACTTAGGTTCTAGTATTTTGGGTAGTAGTAGTGGTTTGGTTTGGGAAATTTCTGGTTGGATTGGGTTGACGAGCTTTATTGCTGTTATCTTGATGATTGGTTTATTTTTAGCAATACAATTGAATAAATAAAGATAGAAATATGTGAATAAGTTATTATTAAATATTCGTTTTACATCTATTTTTAATATAAATAACGCTATAAAAATGGCTAAGTTTACTATTTTTATGATTATACAACTTTGGTCTAATATGCCTTTTAAAAGGTGCCTCATAATAATGAAATACATCACAATATTATAAATAAATTATTTTTGGTTATCATTTTTAAAAGTTTGAAAAATAATAAATATATGATAAATATGAATTATTTGTTTTTTTGAATATTTTTGCATTTGTTTTTAGATAGAATTATATATATAGATCAATATTGGTATTAAAATTAAGGCGATTATGAAAAATATAACTATTTTAATGATGGCTTTGGTTTTTATCTTAATCTCAGCTTGTACAAGTACCACGAATTTAGGGACAGCAGGCGCAGAGCGAAAACAGTTTTTTATCGTTCCTCAAAAGTTATTAACTAAACAGGCGGATAGATCGTATCAACAATTTATTCATCAAGCGAAAGACAAACAACTTTTGATCATTGATCCGAAATTGGATCAGGTTTTAAATAAACTCAAAAAAAATGCGGAGTTTTACCGTCAAGGTTCGAGTCAATGGGATTGGCAAGTCAGTGGGAATTTAAATAAAGATTTAAATGCACATGGTTTTCCAAGTGGGAAAATTGTCATTAACACGGGTTTGTATTGGAGTTTAAAGCTGAATGAAGATGAATTGGCATTTGTGATGGCGCATGAAATGGCACATGCTCTGCGTGATCATCATCGTGAGAAGATTTCCCTGCTGTTTGCAAGTCAGGTGGCGATGATTTCTTCAACTGCGGGTATCGGCGCGCTTGCTACTGCGGCCAGTAGTGTGACAGGGCAAGTTGTTTTTCTGCCTAAAGTTTCAAAATTTGAACTGGAAGCAGATGTTCTCGCACTTGATCTGATGTCGAAAGCGGGCTTTGATCCAAATGCAGCATTGAGTTTTTGGCAAAAATATCAGCAGGAAACGACACGCCGTCAAATGCTTGATGTAAAACCATTAATGACTCAAGACAGTATAGATAAGCGTAAGATTTATATTGAAAAATATTTACCTGAAATGCACATTCAATTTCAACAGGCGCAGGCTTTAATGTTGAATAAAATGCGATAACTCATGGCACATTCTAGGTTGATTTAAACTAAAGCAAAGTTACAAATGATTTATTTAAATCTTGTTTTATAGTCGTGCTACAGCACGATTACATCTGATGTCTATATAAAACAATTCAATGATTCTGTAGCTATTGTATAAATTATAATCAAGCATGATGAATGGAATTCATGGTAAAATGATCGGCTTTCATCTTCTTTGATCTTTTTTCAGATCATTCCATCTGCCAGCCGAGAATTGCTAGCCATGTCTACTGCTTATACTATGCAGACTGCGCCAAAAGCGTTGTTTGATTACGACAAATATTGGGCGTCTTGTTTTGACCCTGCGCCATTTTTGCCGATGTCACGCGAAGAAATGGATCAACTCGGTTGGGATAGCTGCGACTTTATTTTGGTTTGTGGTGATGCGTATATCGATCATCCATCATTCTGCTCAGGCATCATCGGCCGTACCCTTGAAGCACAAGGTTTCCGTGTTGGGATTATTGCTCAGCCAGACTGGACCAATGTAGAAGCATTCCGTGTATTGGGTAAACCGAATATTGCTTGGGGCGTGACTGCCGGCAACATGGATTCGATGATCAACCGTTATACAGCTGACCGTAAAATCCGTTCGGATGATGCATATTCTCCGGATAATCAACCGAATAAACGTCCAGACCGCGCAGCAACAGTCTATTGCCAGCGTGTGCGTGAAGCATATCCAGATGTGCCTGTATTATTGGGCGGTATTGAAGCCTCGCTGCGCCGTATTGCGCATTATGATTATTGGTCAGATAAAGTCCGCCGTTCAGTATTGATGGACTCGAAAGCCGACCTATTGATGTATGGTAATGGTGAACGTTCAATCACGGAAATCATGCATCGTTTGGCCCGTGGTGAAAAAATCCAAGAGATTACGGATGTCCGCGGTACCGCATTTATTGTGAATAAAAATAACCGGGCTTCAAAAGCGAAGTTTGTTGAAATCGCATCGAATGATGTCGATGCGATTGGCCGTGTCGATCCGATCATTAATCCTTATGTGATGACCGAAGACCTTGAAGGCTGTGAAATCGAAAAAGGCAAAGACAGCGTTACGCAATATCAAGGCTTCCAAAAAGAAGCGGTAGCAAATCCGATTGTTCGTGAAGGTGATAACATAGACGCCGACACACAAATCGTGCAGCTGCAGCCTGCATCAAAAGCCATTAAGCATAAATTGCCGCCGCGTGAATTGGCGGTGATTCGTTTACCTGCCTATGAAGATGTGGCGAATGATCCTGTACTGTATGCACATGCCAACCGTATTTTGCATTTGGAAACCAATCCGGGCAATGCGCGCGCGATGGTGCAAAAGCATGGTGAGCGTGATGTTTGGCTGAATGCGCCGCCGATTCCATTGACAACCGAAGAAATGGATTATGTGTTTGACTTGCCGTATGCACGTCTGCCACATCCTGCGTATGGTGAAGCGCGTTTTCCTGCCTTTGACATGATTAAGTTCTCTGTGAACATTATGCGTGGCTGTTTTGGCGGCTGTACCTTCTGCTCAATTACAGAGCATGAAGGGCGTATCATCCAAAACCGTTCTGAAGAATCGATTTTGCGTGAAGTTGAAAAAATTCGTGATACCGCACCGGGCTTTACCGGGATCATTTCTGACTTAGGCGGCCCAACGGCCAATATGTACCGTTTGGCATGTAAAGATCCTGAGATTGAAAAGAACTGTCGTAAGCCGTCGTGTGTATTCCCGGGTGTATGTCAAAACTTACATACCGATCATGCACCTTTAACGCAGTTATACCGTAAAGCGCGTTCATTGCCGGGGATTAAAAAGATTCTGATCGGTTCTGGTTTACGCTATGACCTTGCGGTGTTAAACCCAGAATATGTCAAAGAATTGGTGACACATCACGTCGGCGGTTACTTGAAGATTGCGCCTGAACATACCGAAAAAGGTCCATTATCGAAGATGATGAAACCGGGGATCGGGACCTATGACCGTTTCAAACAAATGTTTGATCGTTTCAGTAAGGAAGCAGGGAAAGAGCAGTATCTCATTCCTTACTTTATTGCAGCGCATCCGGGTACGACGGACTATGACATGATGAACTTAGCGATTTGGCTGAAGAAGAATGGTTTCCGTGCCGATCAGGTGCAAACCTTCTATCCATCACCAATGGCGACTGCAACGACCATGTATTACACCGGTAAAAACCCGCTGGCTAAAGTGGCGCGTTATACCGAAAATGTCGATATCGTGAAAGGTGAAAAACGCCGCCGTTTGCATAAAGCCTTCTTGCGTTACCATGATCCAAACAACTGGCCATTGCTACGTGAAGCGCTCAAAGAAATGGGGCGTCAGGATCTGATAGGGAACTCAAAACAGCATTTGATTCCGACGTATCAGCCTGCGGGTAGTGCTGAGGGTCAATACCAGTCTGCGCGTAAAAAGAACTCAAGTATTGCGGGTGATTCACAAAAACGTACAGGTGAACAAGGTAATCGGACGAAGGCTGCTCAATCGCGTCCTTCAAATACCAAGAAGCGTCCTGAGCGTGGTCAAATTTTGACGCAGCATACTGGTCTGCCGCCGCGTGAAACGGGTGATGCGAAAAAACCTTTTGGTGGTCCGAAACCCAAAGGAAAATCAAAGCCTAAATCACGCGCTTAAAATGGATAAATAAAAAAGACACTTTGGTGTCTTTTTTATGGGAGTTATGCTCGGCAGCATCAGACAGTTTGTATTTTTATATGCTGTTACAAGCTCAATGCCATATGTGTGTCGGTTATCTCAATGAAATACGAGCAAAATTTGACAGCTTATCGGAATAGTCTGACAGTGAGAGGAAATGCACTTGCTGTCGTTTTAGCGAATGATCTAAAGTATCTGTATATAGCAATGGATGCTATTACTCTGAACGAAGTGGCATGTGATGTTTGACGCTTTAAGTTTGCAACTTTTTGTCAGTTTAAATACGTATTGTGTGAAAGTTAGAGTTATTTTTTTTAATAGGAAATTAAAAAAATAATACTGGTTGTATACTTCGTCTTCAAAAGAAGTATGTCAAAAACCAAAAATATAAGAAATATAAAGGATTATGAGATGACTATATACATAGTAATAGGGAGTATTTTACTCTTCTGTGTGCTCATAATGGCTTGGAAAAGTTTAGAAGGTGATTCTAAGCAACAAGATAGCGCATTGAAACAACGTGCTATTTTCAACATTAATGAGCAATTAACCTACACGCGTTTAAAAGAAATTTTGCCTAAGCATACGATCCTTGCGCACGTGTCTTTTGATGCACTGTTGACCACGAAATACTATCGTACGCGGAATAAGTATCGAAATATGGTGGCGGACTTTGTCGTCCTCGATGAACAGCACCAAATCTTAGCGATCGTCGCTTTAGATGATCCAATGGTACTCAAACGGATGCAGCAGTCGCAATATCAAGATGCTTTGCTCGCTTTGGCAGGCTATCGGGTCATTCGTTATGATGATGTGCCTGAGTACGTTCAATTACGCGAAGATTTCTTGAATGAGCAGCGTGTACAAGCGCCATTTGTGCCGGTTAATGATCTGAAAAAATATCATTTATATTCAGATTTGGAACGTAAAAAGATCAAAATTATTGGATCTTAAGGATTCAAAGAGCCAAGTCTTTTTCAAAAAGCATGTCTTTAGACATGCTTTTTTTATTGTTATTCAGGCTTAATGGTTATTCAGGCTTAACGGCTACGACAGTTAATTCTACCCGTACACGCGGGTCGTATAATTTGGCTTCGACACAAGTTCTGGGTAATGCTTCAATGTCTGACACCCACGCATCCCATACTTCATTAAATGCGGCATAATCCTGTTCAATATCTTTAAGATAAATGGTCACTGACATAATCTGGCTTTTATCTGTGCCGGCATCTGCAAGGAATTGATCAATGATCTCAAATGTTTGCTGTGTTTGTCCTTTGATGTCTAAATCAAGGTCTGTTGCCAATTGACCTGCCAAATGGACCAATTGACCTGAAATAGCGATTTCGGAAAAGCGTTGGGTGATATGCAGGCGCTGCACCGTCATGAGTATGCTCAATATATTAGCTTGCGTTGTAGTTTACGTGATGAATCATCATCTGCACATCTCATTTTTAGGCTTGGGCTCCGCTGTAAACGAAGTTATCAATTCGAATGAGTAGTTTGTATTTAAAAATAATAAGGCAATTCAACTCTGGACAGGCGATGCAATTGCCTAAATTTAAGAATTGAATGTGCGCTGCTCTTAATTGATTTAGACAAAATGCCAGTGAGCATTGCAGTGGGCAAAGCAGCTGGATATGCACAGTCTGCGGACATTTTTGCTGAAGCTCAGTTGTCATGGGAAGGCCTATGGAGGTGGGTTGAGCTGTGGGAAGTGCCGTACAAAAGGCGGATGAGTTGTCCATCCGCCTAAAGGTTGGTGAATTATTGCGGCGGTTTATAGGTTTTCAGTTCACGCTCAGGTCGACTGCTGATTTGATACCAATCAATATTTCGTGTGATAAACATGACCACTGCAAGTACGATGAATGAGATGACGGAACCCATCAGGAAGGTTTTACCTGAGGATTGCAACAACATATACATGATGGTGTAGAGTGAACTTAGAATAAGCCCGAATAATATTGCAGGTTTCAGCCCTTTCATGACAAAGAAGAGATACCAAGTCATCAATCCTACGCAAGCAATGCATGCCACTAGATATGCACAAGCAAAGGCATAGTATTCACTGATTGAAAGCAGGAGAACAAAGAAGATACCTTGTGCCATTGCCACTAACGAATATTGAATCGGGTGAATACGTAAGCTTTTCAGTACTTCAAACAGGAAGAAGCAGCCAAAAGTAATGATGATGATCACGATACCGTATTTGATTGCACGGTCGGTTTGGGTATAGGCATTGACTGAGTCTAAAAACTCCGTGGTTAAACCACTATCTATATGTGCTTCACCTATTTTACGGGAAACTTCTATTGCTCGGTCATTATCGCTTAAGAGGCGGATACATCCGTCACTGCCACAATAGATGAGGCGATTTATATTTTGATTGCCTAAAGCGATATTTTTCCATTTTGCAGTAAATTGATTTTTTGAACTAGTTTTTTCAAAAGGCAGATTTTGTCCTGAATATTTTGCATCCGCCCAATTACCATTGGCCTGATAGCTCACTACACGGCTGGTCGGGATAAGCGTAAACTTTCTTAAACCAATTAAATCAGTCTTTAAGTTAAAACTAAAACCATTTTGTATCGCTTGAATCAATTCAGGATATTTCGTTGCGGAAATCGTCATGAACTCGAAGCCTGAATTTCCACTATTTGGGTTATTCATTTCAAAAGTGTATTTTTTATTCAATACTTGTATTGTTGGATGTGCATTTAGACCACGTGGATCATGAATTGGAAATAAAATCTCGGCTTTATTCCATTGATAGTTTTTCTCTTGCAAGGTTGGTTTTTGGAATATGCCATTGGCATTTAGTTGAGCGTTATAACTTGTCGCACGATAAATGGTACGCTTGTAAGTATCATCGGATACATCGAATTTGGCTTGCCATTGCGCGTTATCCGCATTGATATACATCCATTGTTCTTGCGTACAAGGTGTGACAACTTTTTGTTCGTCTTGGCAAGTCGTTTGTTCTGAATAAGGAATGCGAATGTAGGGTGAAATAATAGTTTGAGAGCTAATATTACTCTTTGAAATTTCATTAAAAAAAGATTGTTGGTAAGCTTGTCGCTCTGCAACAAGGTGGCTAATAAAGAATAAACCCACCCAAAAGAGCGCCACTAATATGACAATAGCCATGATTTTGAGATTGAGAAAGCTGGATCGCATCACTGTTTTCCTGAGCAGTTGTTGTTGTCAGGAATCAGTGTGCAAAATGCAGATGTGTTTTGTTTGAGCTATGTTTGTGCTTTAGGTGAAGTTTGGGTGAAGTGTTCAATTCATCTAGGGAAATTCAATTTTGACGATGACACCTGACTGATGGGGCTGAAGGATTGAAAGGGTATCGGCTGTAATATTTTCGATCTTGATGTGTCCATGATGTTGTTCCATTACATGTTTGACGATACTTAAACCGATGCCTGAGCTACGCTGCTGACTCATGGGTCGCGGAAGTGAAAAATAAGTGTCAAAAACTTGAGTCAGGGCATAGTCTGGAATCCATTCACCCTCATTGAAAATTTTTAGCTCAATGTGTTGACCGTGCAGATGATGTGAACGCTGCAATTGGATCAAAATCTTGCCATTCTCCAGTGAAAAATCAACGGCATTATCCAAAAGATTGGCAAGGGTTTGTTGTATCCAAAAACGATCCACATTGATCATACAATTGGCTTCAATATCGAATAAACATTGAATTTTTTTGGCTTGAATTTGACTGGCATATTGATCCAAAACCTGCTGAATCAGTTCGGATAAATTGACATTTTGAATGTCCAACAGATGCTTCGATTTCTCTAGACGTGTTAATAACAGCATGCGGTCAATCAGATTACGTAGACGATGGCTTTGCGCATCAATATGCGCAGCAAATTGCTGCTGATCCTGCAGAGGTAGGTCCTCTTTGAGTAATTCTGCACTGGCTTGAATGGCGGTTAGCGGACTTTTTAGCTCATGGGTTAAGGTATTAACGTAGTGTTCGACATAGGCGCGGTCTTCAAGTTGCTCACGCATATTTTCCACCGCTTGCACAACTAAATTCAGTTCTTTGGCAGAGCGGAAATAGGGCGTTTGATTGACTGGTGCCAAGGCCTGCGCATATTTACGTACACGGTCTATGCTGTGTTTGAGCCAATAGGCGACCAAACTGGCCAAAAATAAGCTGAGTAAGGTAATCCATATCGCTTGGCGAATTAATTGATCTTCAGAGCGCTGAATGTAGGGCTGCACCGAACTATTTGGCTTGCCGATACTCACCACGCCAATCATCTTGGGCTGCTGATTCACTTGATAATAGATTGGCGCAGCAATAAACATGGTGCTACTGCTACTGTCCAGCATATTGCCTTTGGCATCATAATTACGGATTGAGCGCACGCCGTATTTGCCTCTTAAAGTCAGGTAAACATCATTCCATTGGGAATAATCGAGACCTTGGGCGACACCTTGTGAATCATAAATCACTATGCCTTGGTCATTGGTAATATATATTTGCTGATTGATTTCACTTTTATTGTGCTGCCAGATTTTGGCATTAAGTTTACGGCCTAATGCCTGCTGAATTTTGGCATCAAATTGCGCTGTGCCGACCTTATTTTCATAGACATCCTTCGCTACCAGCATCGCGATAATATTGGCGTTTTCAGCTAATGTATCTTCCACCACTTGGTGTACATTCGGTTTGACTTGCTGATTAAAGGTATAGGACATAAACCAGAGCCCAAGCAGAATAATCAGCCCAAAGAAAAACCAAATGCGGATGAAAATAGACATGCGTTAGTCCAGCCTTTTCATGCTGTAGCCAAAACCGCGATGGGTTTCAATGGGATCGTGTTGCGGTGCAATCTGTTTCAGTTTCTGGCGGATGCCTTTGATATGGGTATCTACAGTGCGCTCTAAACTATGCTCTGGATGTTCCCAGACATGATCCATCAATTGTTGGCGACTAAATACCTGTTGCGGGTGATCAATGAATAGCTTCAACAAACGGTATTCGTAACGGGTAAGTTGCAAGGTCGTATTGAAATATTGAATTTGCAAAGATTCATCGTGGCAAAACCAAGTTTGAGTAGGGCTTAGTTTAGTCTCTGCTGCTTGCGGTGGCTGCAGCTGATTCTGAATTTTCATTCTGCGCCAAATGGCGTTGATCCGAGAAACAATTTCCCGAGAGCTAAACGGTTTTGTGCAGTAATCATCAGCACCAATTTCCAAACCAACAATTCGGTCGATTTCATCTGCTCGGGCGGTTAAAAACAGTAAGGGAGTTTGATTGAATTGGCGAATTTTTTGACATAAATCAAATCCATTTAAGTCAGGTAAACCTACATCTAAAATAATAAAATCAAAATCTTGCTGTCGTATCGTTTCAATGGCCTGCAGTCCCGTATTGGCCCATGTGACCTGCCAATCTTCACGCTCAAGTGCATAACGTAAAGGCATGAGAATGGCGGCATCATCTTCAACGCATAGAATTTTTGGGGCTGTACTAGATAAGATTTAAATTCCAGTCCAAACTCGCAAAGTTTTTAACTGTTGACTTGGACTGCCATAATTAAATCTAAACTCACATTCCTTTAGAAACAAGGGAAAAGATTCTTTAGGAATACCATTATATTTTCTCAATATTCTTTTCGCTTGATTCCAAAAATTCTCAATTCCATTGATATGATTTTTCCCATTTGCGAAATGAGTTGAATGGTTAACTCTATGGTGGCAAAAACCTGCAACATCCAAAGCATTGTAGCTACGCTATTGATCTGTATAAATAATGCTATCTGGTGTGATTTTCTTAGAAATTACAGGCATTAAAGTACCAGACTTAGTATCAGGAACAACAACAGTATAAACTTTACCATTTCGCTTCAATAGACCAAATACGATAACTTTGTCAGCAGCTCCACGTCCTCGTTTCCCTTTACGGGTTCCGCCGAAATAGCTTTCATCTAATTCAATCTCACCATCGAATATTTCAAAGGCTTCAACTTCTAAATGATAAGAAATAATTTTACGAATCTTAGTAAAGAAAAGTGCTGCTGAATTATGATGAATTTTTAATAAATCAGCAGCAGCTCTTGCAGTCACTCCTAGCACGAAAAACTCTAGTAGTTTTAATTGAGTTTTCTTATTTAATTTACAGTTAGTTAGCTTCATTTTCATCGATTAACATAGTGCTAATCTAGTACAGCCCCGAATTTTTTTTTGGAATGGATTGGCATGTATTTTTCTAATTCATAGCACGGGTTTGACCTTGAGTGTACTGAAATTAAAATGTAGAGGCGACTGAATTGAGTGAAATTTCGGTGAACTTTGAATTTTATTTATTGAACAGGATCAAGGGAGATCTAGAAGATGTAGCAGGGGGGGTATTCCATGATTGACAACAGAGTTGCCCTGTAATATTCGGATTTGATCGTCACGCCAATCACAGGACAGCATGCTGAAAGTAAAGGTGATTTTCAGCATCTCAGCGCATACACGGATAATGTAGTGCGCTGATAGAGTACTCTAATTTTAGGCTTTGTGAATAGCAAATTGCTTTAATTTTGTTCTTCTGCCTAAATCTTAAGCAAATACGATCTTCTTGAAGTTTTTAGAGCAGCGAAAGTTGTGCTTCTTGGTTTTGCGCACTTAATTGATAGACCCCTATGCCAATCAGGCGAAATTGATCTTCCTCAGAAATATGCATTTCATGCAGTAATTGCTGTAACACCTGCGCAAGGTCTTCACGATTATTCAGCGATGTTTTAAAACTCTTACTGTGCTGTAGCACTTGGAAATTTTTGAGTTTTAATTTGGCCGATACACCGCGCGCGCTTAACTGCTTTTTTTCTAAACTAGACCAGACTTGGTCAATCAGTTTGGGCCAATAGGGCTGACATTGGCTCAATGTGAGATCATCATCAAAAGTGGTTTCTTTGGAAATCTGTTGACGTTCACGGCTAGATTGGACCGGTCGTTCATCAATGCCTTGTGCATACAGATAGAGTTGTCGTCCATATTTACCGAAATGATGAATCAGAACGGCTTCTTCAATTTGTTGTAAATCACCTAATGTATTGAGTTGCATGGCTTTTAATTTTTCTTGAGTCACTTTTCCCACACCAGGAATTTTTTTCAGTGCCAAGTCATGGATGAAATGCAGAACTTGTGATGGTTTGATAATACAAATGCCATTGGGTTTGTTCCAATCAGAAGCGACTTTAGCCAAAAATTTATTGGGCGCGACACCTGCAGAGGCAGTTAAACCAGTGCTTTGTAAAATCTCTGCCTGAATTCGCATAGCGACTTCAGTGGCACTCGGAATGTGTTGTAAATTTTCTGTGACATCCAAATAAGCTTCGTCTAAAGATAGTGGTTCAATCAGCGAGGTATAGCGTTGAAAAATGGCATGAATTTGCGCCGAAACGGCACGATATTTTTCAAAATTAGGTTCGATCACCACGACTTGTGGGCAGAGTTTACGGGCCTGTGCCATCGACATCGCAGAACGTAAACCAAATTCACGTGCAGGATAGGACGCGGCACAGATGACCGCACGAGGGTGATGTGAAGACACAACAACAGGAAGCTGTTTGAGTTCTGGGCGTTCCCGCAGCTCTACTGATGCAAAGAATGCATCCATGTCGATATGTATGATTTTCCTCATGCCTAGATAAATCAGTGCCTAAAAATTGAATTTCAGTATCGCACAGTCAATCCAGCGCTTTCCTCAATTTTTTAACTCGAACGACACAGGTTGACTGAGTAAAACCACCTTGGTGTTTTGAGCTGCTGCCGACTGTATCAATAGATTTAGGCTTTGAGGAGTGTCATCGGCAAAGCGAGGTAAAAATTCGAGCTCTGGATTCAGTGGTTTGAAAAAATTATCCCAATGAATTGGAATCACGGTGCTGGGTTGAAGGGTCGCTAAGGTTTCTTTGAAATATTGCTGTTGAAACGCTGGCGTTTGCTTGGAAAGCTGGGCGATGCCTAAAAATAAGGTATCGACTTTTAGTTCTTGCAACTGTTTGGGCACAGCACCCGTACTGGCTTTGACTAAACTGTAATGCGGCCCATGTTGGATGAGATAGTCATATGATCCACCTTCTTTAAACTGACTAAAATGTGCAGGGAGTTGTAGTGGCTGCGAAATTTGTTCCCCCAAATCATCATTAACGGCTGTTGGCGGAGTATGTTGCGAGGGGATCGCAGTAATGGTGAATTTACCGATTTGCATCGGCTGCCAAGCTTGAACTTCGTGCAATTGTGATTCAGCGATTGGCATTGCCCGTGCGATATTTAAGGTGCTTTTAGAGCCGACAATCATGGCCTTGGGGAGCTGGTGGGCCAACATTGGAATATCGAGCGCATGATCATAATGTGAATGAGTCACGAAAATAGCACGAGTGCGTTTTAAGTCGTATTGGTCGATATAGTTGTGTAATAAAGGCTGATCACTTTGAATCTGAGTGAATATGGTCTGACTGAGCGATGGCCGACTAAAAAAGCCATCGATGAGGACTTGCTCTTGGCCATCGTCAAACAGTAAGGTCGAAACGCCAAAGAACTTTACGTGATAGGGCGCCGCTGAGTGAGTATCTGTAGTGCTTTGTGCGGGATGTTGATAATGCCACGTTTTAAACGCTGCCAAGGTCCCTGAAGGTTGGATCAAATAAGCCAATATCCCGATGGCGAGGATCATAAAGACTGAAAATATAATAAGAAAAGTTTTTAAAATACGCATCCTGCGACTCAGTTTTCATGGATTATTTGCTTCGATGTTGTCCTGAGTCGGAGAATAAATCAACGGGGTTTGATCGGGGAAACGCCATTTTTGTCTAAAAAATCAGTCCATGCCTTGGCATCACCTGAAAATACATTTAAATCGACAGTGGTCGAGATACCTTGAATTTGTCCTTGATTGGTATGTTGCCAAATCAGCCATTTCGGATTGTTTTTTAGATCGGGTGGGCCTTTATATTCACGGACCCACAGCGGCGTCTGTTTAAACTCGCCAGCTAAGACAATATTATAAAAAGACTTCGAGGTATAAAAAATCGGTTGTTTGCCATAATGGTGGTGCAAGCGATCATGCATATAAGTGATTTCTTTGAGTAACTGCTCTTTGCTGTAGGTGTTAATGCAGTTGGTGTCATATTCCAAATCAATCACTGGGGGAAGGGCATCGGCTTTTTTCGGCACGGAAGCAATAAAATTTTCTGCCTGAATCCTGCCATCACGGCACAGACGGTAAAAATGATAGGCCCCAACTAAAAAGCCGTTTTCCCGCGCTTGCAGCCAGTTATCTTGAAATTTCCGATCTTTAAAATCACCACCTTCTGTGGCTTTGAGATAAACGAATTGGTATTTTTTAGGTGAAATTTTTGACCATTGAATATCTTTTTGATGATGGGAAACATCAAAACCTTTGACTGGATATTCTTCTGCAGATGCAGGGCGATGCGGCATAACGGCTAAATAACCCAGTCCTGCCACCACCAAGACGCCGCTGATAGCGCTGAGTGCAATAATCGGGCTGTATTTTTTGAGTGAACTTTTTGTGGTACGTGATTTGGCTTTTTTAGGCATGAAAATGTATCCAAGTATCTCTTTTATCATAACCCTTTAATGGCTGATCTGTCATAGATTTGCCCGATGACACGGATTTAGACATCCACATGTTTAGGAATCTGCCAAAAAATCGCTGCGGTAATCAGGTTAATGCAGCCGAGTAAAATCAAGGTGCTATGGAATGCTGTTTCGATTTGTGCAGCACCATAATAGGCCGTAAACATGTTGACTAAAGTCCCAGCCAAAGCCACACCGATACTCATCGACACCATCATAATCATCGACAAGAAACTGTTGCCACTGCTGGCATCTTGTTGGGGTAAATCTTTGAGGGTTAAGGTATTCATCGAAACGAATTGCAGCGAATTTAAAATACCAAAAATAAAAAAGTGTAAGGCACGTAACCACGTGGGGGTCTCAGCCGTAGAGAGCGCAAAACTGCAAATACAAGCGCCGACCAAGAAGGTATTTACCAATAACACTTTGCGATAGCCAAAGCGTTGAATAATTTGACGAATAATCGGTTTAGATGCCAATGAGCCGAGTACAGTCGGTATCATCAATAACCCTGTGATAAATGGCTCAAAGCCAAAAGCCACTTGTAGCATTAAGGGAATCAAAAATGGCATGGCATTGCCGCCAAGGCGGGCAAAGAAGTTGCCGATAATGCCGATGGCATAGATCCGATTTTGAAATAATTTACTGCGAAACAGCGCATTGGCGTGGGTATGTGCATGAAAGGCATAGATCAAACTGGCGATGATCCCCGCAGCGACTAATAGCAGGCTCCACCATAGCGGCAGATGCGGGCTAGCAAAGTTTTCAATGCCTAACGATAAACCCACCATGGCGATGACCAATAAGAAAAAACCCATAAAGTCGAAGCGTTGTACGCTCGGTTCGGTCACATTGGGCATGGCTTTAAAGGTAATAAGTACTCCTAACAGTCCCATTGGAATGTTTATTAAAAAGATCCAATGCCATGTTGCGACTTCCACCATCCAACCGCCAAGGGTAGGACCAATTAAGGGGCCCATTAAACCAGCAAGGCTCATCAGACTCATAGCCGATAAAAACTGTGTCCGAGGAATCACTTTGAGCATCGCCAAACGCCCAACAGGCAGCAGTAATGCGCCACCTATACCTTGAATTACCCGATAAACCAGCAGCTCATTCAGGCTATTGGCCATGCCGCAGCCTAGCGATGCTAACGTAAAAATAATAATGGCTGTGAAATACGTATTTCGTACACCAAAACGATCGGCCAACCAACCACTTAAAGGAATACACGCCGCAACGGACAAGACATAGGCCACGACCACACTATGCATTTGTAGCGGGTCTTCGCCCAAACTTCTTGCCATCGCTGGGATTGCTGTATTGACGATGGTCGTATCCAGCCCTTGCATAAAAAAGCCAATAGAGACCAATAGCACAAGAAGTCTAAATTCGGGTTGTAAAGCCTGATGCGTTGGCGTGCTATTCATAAGTCAATAAAGCTGAGATTTTTAAACAGTTTAAATGAATATTGCCATTCGGATGTAGTAAAAGCTTTGCATAATTGAGCCAAAAAATTGCAAGAAAAATGCAATGAAAGTTTCATCTCTATGCAACCTAATGTTTATAAATTGGTCATATTTTAATAAAAGACGAATGAAAACATGAAACTACAAATTTCGGCGCTGATGTGTGCCATGTTGTCTGTGGGGCTAGTGGCGTGTAATGACAGCAATGATGATGCGCAAGTGCAAACACCTCCTCCAGTGGTCGAAGAAGTCACGCCAAACACTATCGTGTTGGAACAGATTGGGCGTTATGAATCGGGTATTTTTGGCGCGAGTGCAGCAGAAATTCCTGCTTATGATGCTCAAAGTCAGCGCGTATTTGTGGTCAATGCCAAAGCTGGTGTGGTTGATGTACTGGATTTAAAACAACCAGCACAGCCTACATATTTACAATCTTTAGATGCTAAAAAATATTTGGCCGATTCTGAAGTGAATAGCGTTGCTGTACACAATGGCATCGTGGCACTCGCGGTGCAAGCGGCCGATAAAACGCAGCCGGGCATCGTGGCCTTTTTTAAAGCACAAGATTTAAGTTTTATCAGTCAGGTCGAAGTTGGGGCTTTGCCAGACATGCTGACCTTTAGCCCAGATGGCAAAAAAGTATTGGTCGCTAATGAAGGCGAACCAAATGAAGGTTATGCAGTCGACCCTGAAGGTTCAGTCAGTATTATTGATCTAACTCAGATTGAAAAGCCAACGGCGAAATTGGTGGATTTCCGTGCGTGGAATGCTCGTAAACAAGAGCTAATTGATGCTGGCGTTCGCATTTTTGGACCCGACACCGCACAATATGCCGATGTGAAGACGCAAGGTGTACAAACCACGAGTGTGGCTCAAGACCTAGAACCTGAGTACATTGCGGTGAGCCAAGATGGTCAAACGGCATGGGTGAGCTTACAAGAGAACAATGCGATTGCCGTGCTCGATCTAGTGAAAGCGGAATTTATTGATATCTTTCCGATGGGCTATAAAGATCACAGCTTGCCTGAAAATGCACTCGATGGCAGTGATCGTGATTGTGTGGTTGGTGCGACGGACAGCGTAGGCCGTCAGGTCGAGAGCTGTGCAAAAGATGCAGGGATGATCAATATTCAGGCATGGCCTGAGCTGTATGGTATGTATATGCCTGATGCCATTGCACATTATCAAGCGGATGGAAAAAGTTATTTGGTCACTGCCAATGAAGGCGATGCCCGAGAGTGGTTAAAAGACGAAACGCAGTATTTTACGGGCGATGATTTAAGCCAAGGCTATACCGAAGAAATTCGAGTTAAGCATCTGTTTAAAAAAGCCGGTTTTGATGCAAAAGGGGATTATGCAGCCCATTTACGTCATTTGGTGCCTGGTGTCGTTGGTGCAAAACTCGATCCGAGCGTCTTTAAAGCTTGTACCACCACAGCGCCGACAGAAATTTGTGCGGATAACTTGATCAAAGATGCACAGATTGGCCGTTTAACCATCAGTTGGACGCAAGGTTTTAAACGTGATACTGCCGGAAAACCTGTATTGGAAGACGGTAAGTTGGTTTATGACAAATTGTATACCTATGGTGGGCGCTCGTTCAGTATTGTCGATCCCATCAGTCGAAAAATTGTTTGGGATTCGGGCAGTGAGTTTGAACGCAAAATTGCTGAATTGTTTCCAGCCCAATTTAATAGTAATCATGAAGCCTTTAAATTTGATGACCGCAGTGACAATAAAGGCCCTGAACCTGAAGGCATCACACTGGGTAAAATTGGTCAAAAAACCTATGCCTTTATCGGGCTAGAGCGGGCCAGTGGGATCATGGTGTATGACATCACACTGCCGCAACAGGCGAAATTTATTCAGTATTTTAATACACGGGATATTGCGCAAACCGATATAACTAAGCAGGGCGATTTAGGGCCCGAAGGTCTGATTTTTATTGCGGCCAAAGATTCACCTAATGCTCAACCTTTGTTGGTGGTTGGAAATGAAGTGAGCGGTAGCACGGCGGTTTATCAGATTAAATTGAAATAATTAAAGTTTAAAGCAATTGTTTTATTTGAGGTTTTTATTTTAGTGTCGAGAAAAGCACGGCACGAAATTGTATGAACGCCAGATAAACTGTCATAATGCGCTCAAGTCCTTCATTTATTGGAGGGCTTTTTCTTTATGGCAAAGGTGTTTTGTTTTTATGACAATCGAAATTCTGATGGTCATAGGCTTCTGTCTCGCGGCCTATTCTATTGTCGGTAATGATGTGCCACAGACATTGGGAACCTTTATTTCATCCAATGCGCATCGCCCTTGGTGGCTGTTGTGGATCTATGTCAGCAGTATTCTAGCCATTGTATTGGTTTATGGTTGGTACAGTTCTGGCGTGGGGGATGCATCTTATGGTCGTTTAGAAACGATTCCATTTCCCGCAGAAGGGGTCACGTGGCTCTATATTGTGCCACCGATCTTACTGATCATTTTGACTCGCTACGGAATCCCGGTCAGCACCACATTCTTAGTGTTAACGATTTTCTCTCCGAGTAGTCTTGGCTCGATGTTAACCAAGTCCATGATGGGTTATGCGGTAGCTTTTGTTGTCGCGATTATTGTTTATCGTTTTGTGATTAAAGGCATCTCGGTTTATTTCAGTAAAACACGTGATGAAACACCCTCGAATATTTGGGTGGGACTACAGTGGGTTTCGACGGCATTTTTATGGAGTCAGTGGCTGATTCAGGATTTGGCCAATATTTTTGTCTACGTCCCTCGTCAGGTGCCGCTGGAGTTCCTGATTTTTGCAATTGTGGTGTTTATCGTACTGCTTGGGATCATTTTGTACCAACGTGGTGGGGCGATTCAGGGCATTATCGACACCAAAACGGGTGTGGCTGATATCCGCTCGGCAACCATTATCGACTTTATGTATGCCTTGATTTTATTGGTGTTCAAAGAGTGGAGTAATATTCCAATGAGTACCACTTGGGTGTTCTTGGGCTTACTTGCAGGACGTGAATTTGCCATGTCCATGCATTTACATGAAGTGAATAAATATCGAACTTCACGAAATGTCAGCAAAGATGCGATGAAATTGATGCTTGGTTTATTGATGAGTATTTTCTTAGCGACAACCTTGCCATGGTTCTATCGTGTGGTGTCGGGTTAAGTCGGCACGATATAGATTTGAAGTAGGACATCGAGTAATAAAAAAGGGGAATGATTTATTCCCCTTTTTGACATCCAAAATACAGTTAGACCACGAAATTTTTCGGGCAATCTAAATTTTTCAGTGCACTAAAGATCTGCTTCGAAGAATTACATACGATCAGTTTGGCACGATGCTGCGGCGGCAAGAAACCTTCAGCGACCGCATGGTCTAATTGTGCAATCAGTGCATCATAGAAGCCATTGACGTTATAAAGCATCATCGGCTTTTGGTGTTGATTCAACTGTCCCCAAGTGGCGATTTCTAGAATTTCTTCGAATGTACCGAGACCACCGGGCAGGGCAACAAAGGCACTTGCACGTTCTGCCATCATGGCTTTACGCTCATGCATACTGCGCACGACGTGTAGTTCAGTCAAATGATTATGTGCAATTTCATAATCCAACATAAACTCAGGAATCACGCCAACGGCTTCGCCGCCATGTTCGACCACAGCGTCAGCGACTTGACCCATCAGGCCAATACTGGCGCCACCATAGACCAGACCAAAACCATGTTCAGCCAAGCCTTGCGCCAACGCGATGGCTTTTTCTTGATAAATTGGATTGTTCCCAGAGCGGGAGCCGCAATACAGTGCGATTAAAGGTTGTGTTGTAGCAGGAGAAGGATTACCACGTTTTTCTGTCATTTTTAATCCGCTATTCATTACGTTTTAATTTTACCTTAGCATGTTATTTTTTATGACACTACATTGGCAGCTAAATATGACAATTTAATGTCATCACTGGGTTTAAATTCTTCCATACTGAGATTGTACTTTGGTAAAAAAGGGTGAATTTTTACCTTAACTTGCTATACTTAAAACTTCATTTCAAGCTAAAGAACCGTCATGGGTAGTGGTTGTTGTCACTCAGCACACATCAAAATATTAGAAAGAACGCCATTAAAAGCGTTTGCGCATGTCCAATGCATTTCATCTTCAAATCAGCATGATCTACGTGTGAATAACATTCAGGAGATACAACCATGATCTTTGAATGGATGTCCGATCCTTCTGCATGGGTGGGTTTATTAACACTGGTGGTGCTTGAGATTGTTTTAGGTATCGATAACCTGGTTTTTATTGCGATTCTTGCGGAAAAATTACCGCCAGAACAGCGTAATACCGCACGGATTGTCGGCTTATTGCTTGCACTGTGTATGCGATTGGTCTTACTGGCCTCAATTGCATGGGTGGTGACTCTAACCAATCCACTGTTCCATATTTTCGACCATCCATTCTCCGGTCGAGACCTAATCTTACTGTTTGGTGGGGTGTTCTTGCTATTTAAAGGCACCATGGAACTGCGTGAACGTCTTGAAAACAAGCCGATGCTCAAGGAAGAAAATCCTGTGCATGCGACGTTTTGGATGGTGATTGTGCAGATTGTGGTGCTCGATGCTGTGTTCTCGCTCGACAGCGTGATTACCGCTGTCGGGATGGTGAAACACCTGTCAGTCATGATGATTGCGGTCATTATTGCTGTCGGCATCATGCTGTGGGCATCTAAGCCTCTGATGAACTTCGTGAACCGTCATCCAACGGTAGTGATTCTGTGCCTGTGTTTCTTGATGATGATCGGTTTCTCGCTCTTAGTCGAAGGCTTTGGTTTCCATATTCCAAAAGGCTACTTATATGCAGCCATTGGTTTCTCCGTACTGATTGAGTTTTTGAACCAAACCATGCGTCATAATCAGGAAAAAATGGTGACAACCACAGACTTACGTTATCGCACAGCCTCAGCGGTGATGCGTATGCTTGGTGGGAGAAATGTTGCAGACAATCAAAATGAAAATGAAGATGTGCTTGCAACACGTGCCTTTGCCGATGAAGTCTTTGATGAAGACAACGGGGTTTACCACAGTGTCATGGTACAAGGGGTACTGGGTTTATCTGAACGTCCAGTGAAGTCAGTGATGACACCTCGTCCTGAACTAGAATGGATTGACTTGGATGAAGCGCCTGAGGCGATTCGTGCTCAATTACTCAGTACCACGCATTCACGTTTGATTGTGGCACACGGCGAGTTAGACAATATCGCGGGTGCGGTACTGACTCATAAAGTCATGAATGACTATATTGAAACAGGCGTACTTGATTTTGAAAAGCATCTCCGTGAGCCTGTAGTGGTGCATGAAAATGCACAAGTCTTGATGGTGATGGAACAACTGCGTCAAGCGCCGTTGCAAATGGCCTTGGTGTTGAACGAATACGGTTCAATTGAAGGGATTGCAACACCAATTGATGTCTTAGAAGCGATTGCTGGTGAGTTTCCCGATGAAGATGAACCGGAGACAGCAGCAGAAAGTCTCGATGATGGTTCATTGTTACTCGATGGCTCAACTGACATTCGTCATGTGTCTTTATTGTTGGGTCGTGACTTGGTGGATGATGCTGAACAGTATTCGACATTGTCCGGATATATCTTATTTCATTTGGGCCGTTTACCAGCCAATGGTGAAAAATTCAAAGCGGATGAACACATCTTTGAAGTGGTCACAATGGATGGTCATAAGATCGAAAAAGTGCATGTCATTCCCATGCCAACTGAAGATTAAGTTGCGTATCGGGGGGTAATCTATATAGATCACTGATGTTACGCACGTAAAAGTAATTACGCATTTTTAAAATGATTTTTAAGTCTATTCGACGGAGTCTTACATCTAGGGTTTAAATAAAGGGATTAGCCTTCGGCTGGAGGTACTTTTGTTTCGGCAAAAGTACCCAAAACCATTGTCATCCGCAAAACTCGTTCACTACCGTCAAATTATTCAAAGCATTGCAAAAACATTTTTGATTAGAAGTAGTCCTGTCTCAAACACTTGCGGATGACCTTACCGTGTATCATTCTTTTATTTGAATCGATACGGATCTACTGATGAAAATTGTGTGGAAAGATCCGTTAAAATAGCCTGCATTGTCAGGCTATTTTTTTATGGAAACAAACATGTCACAAGTCCAGTGTCCGTGTGGCAAAGGTGAATATGGTAGCTGTTGTCAGCCCTTACATACGGGGCGTGAAAATGCACAGACTGCAGAGCAGTTGATGCGTTCACGTTATAGTGCTTTTGCACTGCATAAGATTGATTATATTGTACAAACAACTGCGTTTGGACAGCAGCAAGCCTTGGATGTCAGTGCCATTGCAGCGTGGAGTCAGGCCAATCAGTGGTTAAAACTTGAGGTGGTACAGGCTCAAGAAAAACTCGATAAAAACCATGCTCAAGTTGAATTTAAAGCCCATTATCACGATGGGCAGCAAGCGCAGGTACATCATGAAATTTCACACTTTGTGAAGTTCGAGCAGCGCTGGTATTTCCTTGATCCGACCACAGAGATGCAAATCACCATGAAGCAGCCCTGTATTTGTGGTTCTGGACGAAAATTTAAACAATGTTGTGCGCAATTTTTATAACATTTGAGCAGATTTAGCTTAGAATAGCGCGCATCTCAACCCTCAGTGGAAGAAGGGCGATGTTACTTACCGTTATTTATATTATCGCAATCACGGCAGAAGCAATGACAGGTGCATTGTCTGCGGGTCGGCGGAGTATGGACTGGTTTGGGGTAACATTGATTGCCTGTGTCACGGCACTGGGGGGCGGTTCGGTTCGTGATGTGCTACTTGGGCACTATCCACTGACATGGGTTAAGCATCCCGAATACCTCATGCTGACCTGCTTTGCTGCATTTGTCACCATCCTGATTGCAAAGTGGATGCGTCATCTTCGTAATATCTTCTTAGTTCTCGATGCCCTTGGTCTCATTGGCTTTACCATTATTGGCTGTCAAATCGCTTTAGAAATGGGACATGGTTTTGTGGTTTCTGCGGTAGCAGGGGTACTAACGGGCGTCTCTGGCGGTATTTTACGAGACATCCTTTGTAACGATGTCCCGCTGGTGTTCCGTCGTGAACTTTATGCCAGTATTTCTTTTGTGTCCGTGATTTGTTATTGGCTCTGCATTGAGATTGGCTTATCGCTAGAATTGACCGTCATTGCGACGCTCATTTTCGGTTTCACCTTACGTCTGATCGCCATTTACTTTGGCTTAGAAATGCCTAAATTTATTTATAAAGATGATGATGATCAGTCGGTATCTTCAAAAGATTTGTCATAGCCGCGTTGCTATAACATCACATTAAAATGCTGAAAAGACGGATCAATGGTCGGTCTTTTGCATGGATCTATACTAAAAAACGCAAAATCATACATCCTGTTGGGAAAGCAGTGTTCATCCTTCCACCAGTTCAGAGATCTTGTTATGGACTTAGTCTCACGTATACAACGCTTACCCATCGGTAAGTTTCACTACACTTTACTTTGGGTTATTGGCCTTGGCTGGATGTTTGATGCCATGGATACGGGACTCATTTCCTTTATCTTAGCGAAAATGGCTGAAGATTGGGCTATGACGCCAAATGATAAAAGTTGGGTGGTCTCGATTGGTTTTGTTGGGATGGCGATTGGTGCGGTGTTTTCTGGTGGACTAGCAGACCGCTTCGGCCGAAAAACAGTGTTTGCATGGACATTGGTGATTTATAGCTTAGCCACCGCTGCATGTGCGTTTGCACCTAATCTAACTTGGTTGTTGGTATTTCGTTTTATTGTCGGCTTAGGTTTAGGGGGGCAACTCCCTGTCGCGGTGACTTTAGTCAGTGAATATATTCCAGCGCATGTACGTGGACGTTTTATTGTCTTACTGGAAAGTTTTTGGGGACTGGGCTGGTTGGTTGCTGCATTGGTCTCACGCTTTATTATTCCTGATTTTGGCTGGCATGCAGCGTTCCTGATTGGCGGTATTCCTGCGTTATATGCGATCGTGATTTGGAAAATGGTGCCCGAATCGGTGCCTTATTTAATTAACCGTGGACGTTTTGATGAAGCACATGCATTGGTGAAAAAGATTGAAGCCAAATGTGGTGTAGAAGTTGTTGAAATCTTTGAAGTCAAACCAGTTGCAGAAAAGCACAACATCAGTTTTTCACAGCTTTGGTCAGGCATTTTTGCACGTCGTACTTTAATGCTGTGGCTCATTTGGTTCGGTATCGTCTTTTCTTATTATGGTATTTTTACATGGTTACCAAGCTTATTGGTCAAAGAAGGCTACACCATTGTTCAATCCTTTGAATATGTTTTGGTCATGATTTTGGCACAATTGCCAGGTTATATTGCAGCGGCATGGTTGGTCGAAAAATTGGGTCGTAAAGCTACTTTGGCGGGCTTCATTGGGATGTGTGCCATTTCGGCATATTTCTTCGGACAGTCTGGCAGTGTGACAGAGATCGTGATCTGGGGCTGTTTAATGTCCTTCTTTAATCTCGGTGCATGGGGCGTACTTTATACCTATACACCAGAACAATATCCGGCCAATATTCGTGCCTTTGGTTCGGGCTGGGCGGGTGCCATTGGTCGGATCGGGGGCATTGCCGCGCCTTTTGCTGTGACACATATGATGGATATGGATCATGGTTTTAGCTATGTCTTTATGATGTTTACTGCAGTCTTAATTGCCGTTGCCGTGGTGATTCTGGTTTTAGGTGAAGAAACCAAGGGCAAAACTTTAGAATCCATCGGTCTATAAAGACTGTTGAATTTTTAGTTGATCATGGTGAATAAAATGGATATTTTTACGCCATAAGACACAATTTGTCGCAGAGTGTTAGATCATCCCCTTGTATAGGGGACACCTGCGACATAGCATAAGAACCCAATAAAGAACGAACAATTTAGGATTACAGGTTGTTATGACAAGCCTTGCGCATCATGCGACAGAAAACTGTTCCGTAGCAGAATTTACCGAACAAGCATATCTCAACTACGCCATGTACGTGATTATGGATCGTGCATTGCCACATATCAGTGATGGTTTAAAACCCGTTCAGCGTCGTATCGTCTATGCGATGAGCGAACTCGGGCTAAAGCCAACGGGTAAGCCAAAAAAATCTGCACGTACGGTTGGTGATGTACTGGGTAAATACCATCCTCACGGTGACTCTGCTTGTTATGAAGCCATGGTGCTTATGGCGCAGCCGTTTAGTTATCGCTATCCATTTATTGAAGGTCAGGGAAACTGGGGTTCACCAGATGATCCGAAATCCTTTGCAGCGATGCGTTATACCGAAGCAAAACTGTCTGCGTATAGTGATTTATTACTGTCAGAGTTAGGGCAAGGGACTTGTGATTGGCAGGATAACTTTGATGGTTCGATGAAAGAGCCCGTGAATTTACCTGCACGTGTACCGAATATTTTACTCAACGGCACAACGGGCATTGCTGTGGGTATGGCAACCGATATCCCACCGCATAACTTACGTGAAGTGGTGAAGGGTACCATCGCCTTAATTCGCAATCCAAATTTAACCGATGAGAAAGTCGCAGAATATATTCCTGCGCCTGATTTGCCGACACGTGCGGAAATTATTACTTCTCCAGAAGAATTACTCAAAATTCAAACCACGGGTCGCGGTAGTTATCGAACTCGTGCAGTGTACAGCATTGAGAAAAATGAAATCGTGATTACGGAGCTGCCGTATCAGGTTTCAGGCTCAAAAGTGATCACGCAGATTGCAGATCAAATGCAGGCGAAGAAGTTGCCATTGGTCACGGACTTACGTGATGAGTCAGATCATAAAAACCCAACACGTTTAGTGATTGTCCTGCGCTCGAATCGTATTGATGCTGAATCGGTGATGAGTCATTTATTTGCAACCACTGACTTAGAGTCGAGCTATCGTGTCAATATGAACATGATTGGCGCTGACGGTCGTCCGCAAGTGAAATCGATCCGCCGTATTTTGTTGGAATGGATCGAAATCCGTAAAAATACCGTGACACGTCGTTTGACTTATCATCTGAATAAAATTGAAAAACGGTTACATATACTTGCAGGCTTGATCATTGCCTATCTGAATATTGATGAAGTGATTCGTATTATTCGCGAAGAAGATCAGCCTAAACCGGTGTTAATGACGCATTTTAATATCGATGAAATTCAAGCCGAAGCGATTTTAGAACTCAAGTTACGTCATTTGGCAAAACTTGAAGAAATGGAAATGCGCCGTGAACAAGAAGAATTGGAAGCCAAAGCTGCCATTATTCGTGAACAATTGGCGAATCCTGAATCATTAAAAGCCTTGATCATTAATGAACTTAAAGAAGATGCGAAGAAATTTGGTGATGACCGCCGTTCTCCAATTGTGAAACGTGCAGAAGCCCATGCGATTAATGAACAAGATATGCTTCCTGCAGATCCTGTGACTGTGGTGTTGTCTGAAGCGGGTTGGATTCGCTCGGCGAAAGGTCATGAAGTCGATGCTGAGAACTTAAATTTCCGTGCAGGTGACCAATATCTCAGCCATGCGCAAGGTAAATCGAATCAACGTGTTTATGTATTAGATGATGCCGGTCGTAGCTATGCTTTGGGCATCAATACCTTGCCATCTGCGCGTGGTTTAGGTGAGCCTCTGAGTTCTAAGCTTGCACCTGCAAGTGGTGTTGGCTTTAAACAAGTGTTTATTGCTGAAGATGAAACAGAAGTCTTGGCAATGAGCAGTAAAGGCTATGGCTTTAAAACCCAAGCGAAAAATCTCGATACCAATGCCAAAGCGGGTAAAGCCTTCCTTAGCTTGTCTGAAGGGGCGGCGGTTATGAATTTAACGGCAATTGAGAATGCAACACATCTTGCACTCCTCAGTTCTGCGGGGCGTTTGCTGTTGGTTGAGCTTGATGAATTACCAGTCCTGAATAAGGGTAAAGGTAATAAATTGATACAACTTGAGGCAAAAGATCAAATTGTATCCATGACAACTTTGAATTTAGATGAAATAATTCAAGTGCTTGCAGGTAATCAACAATTAAAGCTTAAAGCCGACGATCTGCAAAAATATGTGGGCAAACGTGCATCGAAAGGCGTGTTGTTACCACGTGGATATCAAAAAGCAAATAAACTGTTCATTCAAAGATAATACTAGCATCCATGGAACGAAATACGTTATATATGCTGTTATTCGTGAAATGGATGCAATATTAAGCACAAACAAGTTAAATAATGACCGCTTAATATTGAAAAAAAACAGTTGGATTATTAAGGATTACGACAGGAGAATTGGGCGTTATGGAAAAGATTTGGTTCGCTGAATACCAAAAGACAGGGATTCCAGAAACTGTAGAATTACCCGCAGAAAATACCTCATTGGTCGATATTTTTGAGCGTAATTTCCAGAAGTTTGGCTCAAGAGATGCCTTTATCTTTATGGATAAAGTCTTAACTTTTAAAGAACTTGATGACGCTAGCCGTAAATTTGCAACTTATTTGCAAAGTTTAGGTTTAGCTAAAGGTTCACGCGTTGCAGTCATGATGCCGAACGTTCTTCAATATCCTGTTGTCGCATTGGGTGTATTCCGTGCTGGCCTGGTATTGGTCAACGTGAATCCACTGTATACCTCTCGTGAACTTGAACATCAATTGAATGACTCTGGTACAGAAGCTCTTGTTATTATTGAAAACTTTGCATCTGTTTACCAAGCTATTATTGGTAAAACCCCAGTAAAACACGTGATCGTGGCATCTGTGGGTGACATGCTTGGTACGCTGAAAGGCACATTGGTTAACTTTGTATTACGTTCAGTACGTAAACAAATTCCAGCTTGGAACATTCCAGGTCATATTCGCTTTAATGCAGCAATGTCTAAAGTGAGTGCAAACAATTACAAACGTCCAAACTTAACTTTAAGTGATACTGCTGTACTTCAGTATACCGGTGGTACAACTGGCGTATCTAAAGGCGCAGAATTGACCCATCGTAACCTTGTGTCAAATATGTTGCAGTGTGATGGTATTTTCCAAAGTAAATTTGGTCAGAAAGATGGTCAGCCAGATGATCGTATCTTCTGTGCATTACCGCTGTATCACATCTTTGCATTTATGGTGTGTGCACTTTACGGTATGTACAAAGGTCAGGCAAACGTATTGATTCCTAACCCGCGTGACCTACCTGCGGTAATGAAAGAATTACGTAAATACCAACCTTCATTCTTCCCAGCAGTGAACACATTGTTCAATGCTTTGGTGAACAATGAAGAGTTCAAGCAACTTGACCACAGTAAGCTAAAAATGGCGATGGGTGGTGGTATGGCAGTGCTTCCTTCGACTGCAGAAGCGTGGAAGAAAGTTACAGGTACCAATATTATCGAAGGTTATGGTTTATCAGAAACTTCACCTGTTGCAACCGCAAACCCTCCAGCATCAATGGAATTCAGCGGTACGATTGGTATTCCATTGCCACTGACTGAAGTTGCTATTTTAGATGATGATGGCAATGAAGTTGCTCAAGGTGAGCAAGGTGAAATTTCGATTCGTGGTCCTCAAGTCATGAAAGGCTATTGGAACCGTCCAGATGAAACTGCCAAAGTAATGACGGCGGACGGTTTCTTCCGTACAGGTGACATTGGTGTCATGGATCCACGCGGTTATGTGAAGATTGTAGACCGTAAAAAAGACATGATTTTGGTGTCTGGCTTCAACGTTTATCCTTCTGAAATTGAAGAAGTTGTTGCAAAACATCCAAAAGTGCTAGAAGTTGCTGCGATTGGTGTTCCTGATGAAAAATCAGGTGAAGTACCTAAATTATTCGTTGTGAAAAAAGATCCATCTTTAACGACTGAAGAAGTTTTGGCATTCGCAAAAGAAAACTTAACTGGCTATAAACGCCCACGTTATGTTGAATTTATGGATGAATTACCAAAATCAAACGTTGGTAAAATTCTACGTAAAGATTTGCGTAAAACCGCATAATACGATGCATAAAAAAAGCGCCTTCGGGCGCTTTTTTTATCGCTTTAAATTTAGCTCATTAAAGCTTGCCTTTATTCATCGACCAGCGATCAAAGTAGCGACGTCCTACTCCAAAAACACCTAAGAAAATAAACATCGCACCGAACTGACGACTAAAGCCGGATTGGTTATAGCTGCCATAGGTTAAAATATTGTCGACTAAACAATACAGTGCAATGACAATGACCCAATGCCAAAGGGGAAGTTGCTTGATGGAAACTGCATAGAATGCAACCCACATGATGACAAAGCTGAAAACAGTCGACCAGACATTTAAGTTGGCGCAGATCACAGCAAGTAAAAATGCAGTCACAGGGATGACGATTTTTAAGGCACGATCGACGCGAAGCTGATGGCGTTTTTGCTCTTCAAGAACTTCAAATAATTGATCTTGATCAGAAGTGCTCATAGAGGATCCTTTCATCTGCCGATTATAAAAACACTATATTTAACAAAAATTATTCACGAAATGCCATGGTATTATAGCAGCCATAAAATCTTCCTGAGAAAAAACACATGCACAGCATCAGTGGGATCATCTATCTCATTTTGGCCGCTTGTTTACTGCCATATGTATTTACATTTATTGCGAAGCGAGCTGCAGGTTTTAAGTCGAGTGATAATCAAAATCCACGTGAAGTTTTAGCGCGCTCTACAGGGTTGGCGAGCCGCGCACATGCAGTGCAGCAAAATAGTTTTGAAAGTTTACCTTTATTTATTGCGGCTATTCTAATGGCCGAATACATGGTGATTCATCAACAATACATCATGACCTTTGGGATAGCCTATCTCGTTTTACGCGTTATTTATGGGCTATGTTATTTAGCCAATTGGGCAACTTTACGTTCAATCATTTGGACCTTGTCGATGTTATGCCCGATTTGCCTGATGTTATTGGTCATTAAATTAAGCTAAATGTTCTGCTTGATGATTAAATTATCAGCATGATCGCTAAAATCACAAAAAAAGCGATAAAACCGTTATAATTGTGCCGGATTAAAAGATTTAACTTTGTTTAAAGAGTGATGCTATGAGCTACAGCAATATCCCAGCGGGTAAAGATGCACCAAACGACATCTATGTCATTATTGAAATTCCTGCAAATGCAGCACCAATCAAATACGAAATCGATAAAGATTCTGATGCGTTATTTGTAGACCGTTTCATGGGTACTGCAATGTTCTACCCAGCGAACTATGGTTATGTTCCAAATACATTATCTTTGGATGGTGACCCATTAGACGTACTTGTGGTAACTCCACATCCAGTAGAGCCAGGTTCTGTAATTCGTTGCCGTCCTGTTGGTAAATTGAACATGGAAGATGACGGTGGTGTTGACGCAAAACTTGTTGCTGTTCCACACGACAAATTGACTCCGCTTTATAAAGATGTTCAAGAATATACCGATCTTCCTGCATTGTTGATCAATCAAATTGAGCATTTCTTCCAACACTACAAAGACTTAGAGCCTGGTAAATGGGTTAAGTTAAGTGGTTGGGAAGGTGCTGATGTTGCGAAACAAGAAGTACTGAGCTCAATTGAAGCTTACCAAGCTGCGAACAAATAATATTGTTTTAAGCTGAGCATCGCTTTTATATGAAAACGATGCTCATAAAAAAACCTGCACAGTGTGCAGGTTTTTTTTCGCTATCTTAGACTAGCTGCGAAATTAAAATAATTTCACAGGGATGTCTAAGAATACACGTAATTCATTGGTGTCAGCCATATATACGTCATTGTATGCTTGGTCTGCACGGTAGTGTGAATAACGTAAACGAAGGCTAGCATCTTTAGCAAAACCTGATTGAACAGTATATTTCACTTGGTTAAAGAATTCGCTTTCTTTAGCATCGTCTGATGTCTCTACACCATCTTTAATAGTTTTGATATCCCAACCGTATACATAAGCAGTCGTCCAATTTAAACCTGGCACGCCGTAATCAGCAAAGTTTAAGTTGTATTGAACTTGTGCCGATTTCTCATGGTTACCAATAAAGTCAGAAAGGTAAGAGTTGGCTACATAAATAGATTGCGCACCGTCAGCATTGCTACCATAGTCATAACCTGTGTTACCAGTGTTTTGTTGGTAAGCCAGCATGACTGAGTGAGCGCCTTGATTTAATGTACCTGCCAATGACCATAGATTATTGCTTCGGCCATCTACATTTGTAGCACCAAGTGATGAAGAAGAGGTTGAAGCGGCTTTGTCCCATTCTGTGTGATAACCACTAAAGTCTAAATTTAAAGAGCGTTTTTCAGCTAACGGAATAGTGTAATTAGCATTAATGTAATGACGATCCAACGCATTTTTGCTATCTAAGCCATAGTAAGATGCATTAAGTTGGTCGTTAAACTTATATTTTGCACCCCAAACCACAGCACGATCTAGATCGTTACCGTCAGAATTAATTTGGTCTGAATATTGGTTTTTAGTGAATTTACCAGCAATAACTTCTAGATTTTCAACTTCATGGCTTGTCGCTAAAACGCCTGTGAAGTATTCAGGTACCATACGTGCTGTATTAGATGCAAGCACTGGAATATCAAGAACTTGGGTACCGTATTCAACAGTAGTATTTGATACTCGAGCTTTAACACTTGCGCCACCACGTGCCCAGTGATCATACGCTGAGCCGTCGTTATGTTGTGGAATCATGCCATTATCAGCATGTTTATTTTCACCGATTTTAAAAGAACCATCGCCGACAACATTGGCACCAAAGCCAACAACACCTTGAGTGAAGCCTGACTCTAATTTCACAATTGCTGATTGTGCAAAAGAACTTGTATCGTCACCGCGATTTACATCTTGTTTATCGCGTTTGATGTAACCTGTACGAAACAATACAGAGCCTTCGGCATCTTCCACAAAGCCTTTAGATTCACTTTGTTCGCTAGCAAAAGCAGTAGAAATAAGAGCAGTGTTTACTAATACTGCAAGTGTCAGTTGTTGAGCTTTAAGCATTGGGAGAGAGCCTCATGCAAATTTAGTTAATATGTAGTGCGATTGTATATTTTTTCTTAAAAAAATCACTATTTTTAATGCGCTTATTACACTAAAGTTAGAAAATGGCCAGATCATTGGTCAATCTGTAATAAGCAAATTTTTCGTATGTTATTGTTGTTTAACAAATAGTTTATTTAAATTGAATATATATTAAGCTAAAGAGAAGTTTATTCATTGCTTATCATAAAAAAATATAAAAAATGGTAAAAACTTTCATTTAACTTGCTGATTTATCATCACTCTTCGCGACAAATTGTGCTGAATCTAAATTCGTATTTTGATCAAAAAGTATATCAATGGTTGAGGTGCATGGCATCTATGTTCAGGCAAAGTAAGCACTGTTGGCGTGTTTTTTGTAAATAGAGAATGACTTTTAGCGAAGTCGTAAGAAATTTTTCCTTAAAAAAACAGTTCAATAAAAGATGATAATAATCGTGATAAATACATATAAATGAATGCATTAAATCATTGTTAAAGACTGGAACACGATAAAAGATATTTTATGAATCAAAAGCTTAGTTTTTACTGTTTTATATAATCTTAGCTTTGTTTTTAAATGATTTAATTTATCAAAATAAGAAAAAAGGGGCTATACAGTGCGGTAAAATCGATTAAAATCGGCGCTAAATTTTACTCAACCCAATCCACGATCGATCCGATGTGGGGACTAAACATGATTCAATTTTATAAAAAAGCAATTTTAAGTATTTTAGTGACCCTAGGTACAGTCCCTGCATTTGCAGAACAAACTGAACAAGCCACAACAGCACAAGGGAATTGGTCTGGAAGTCTGGGCGTGGTAAACAAATATGTGTACCGTGCGAGTGAAGAAAATGATCAAGCGGCATTACAAGCCGGACTTGAATATGCACACAACAGTGGGCTGTTCGCGGGCTATTGGGGTTCTACACTCAACTATGATCCTACGGACGACAGTCAGTCGCATGGTTTTGAACATGATTTCTATGTCGGATATGGACGTGAACTCAATGAAGATTGGAGCTATAAGTCACAAGTGATGGCCTATGTCTATCAAGGTGGCGGTTCAGTTTATAATGACGACCGATCTGAAAAGCGTCGCACGACAGGCGTCGAATTTATTCAGGACATTAGTTATAAAGATTTAACTGCAAGCATGGCTGTATTGTTGTCTGATGTTAATTATGGCAACGCAGGTGATGTATATCTGAATGCTGCTTATAGCTATGCATTACCGTATGATGTTTCATTAAATTCATCGCTCGGCGTTTCTGTTTTTAATGACAGTCACGATGACAGCCTATTAACAACCACAGAAGATGTAGTATTCACTGAAGCACGTTTGGGCTTAAGTAAACCGATTGCAGATACTGGATTTGAAATTGCTGCTGACTATGTATGGGGCGGTAAAGATCGTGAAGGCGAGGAATTAGACGATAACGTTGTGGTTGGATTGACCTATTCTTTCTAACATTAACGAGTTGATCGTATTCGGTCATATTTTTGAAAGTGCACAATGGTGATTGTGCACTTTTTTTATGCATTTTTGAGATCGGTGTTGAAAAAATATACTCAAAAAAGCGCATTTTTAAAATCCTATTACAACTATCAACCCGAAGATTTAAATAATCTAAATAGATGAAAATCTGCATTCTAAAATAAATTAAAGAGAAAAAAGGTCAAATAGGATAATTAAAAAATAATAAATAAAAACAGTAATATATTGGTTTTTGATAAACCAAAATGGTGGCTATTATAAAAAAAATATGCGCTTATTTTTAAACATGGCACAGCGCTTGCTAATACCTCATTGAGTTCAACGAAATAACCAAAAAATACGTCGTCGCACGATGTGGGGGAACAAACCATGAAATTTGCACTTAAAGCTTTATCAATCGCTGTACTAGGAGCAGCATCGACGTTTACATTTGCTGAAGTACCTGCTTCAGAGCATTCTGTATCTGGAAATATCGGCATACTGTCTAGCTATAATTTACGTGGTATTACCAATGTGCCTGAAAATAAAGATGCGACAATCCAAGGTGGTTTGGATTATAGCCATGCATCAGGCTTCTATGCAGGTTGGTGGGGTTCAACATTAAACTATGGTGATGACCTACCGAATGGTTTTGAAAATGATTTTTATGCGGGCTATAACGGTTCAATTAATGATGATCTTGGTTACACAGCAGGCCTAACTTACTACTATTACTATGATATTGATACAAGTGATGCAAACGGTTTAGAAACAATGCTTGGGCTAAGCTATAAAGATTTTGGCTTAACAGCGCAAACTTTGCTTGAAGATGTTTCATGGGGTAATGCAGGTGATACTTATATCAAAGCATCATATAGCTATGCACTTCCTAAAGACTTCAGTCTAGATACCGCGCTTGGTTTATATGCATATCAAGATTCAGGTGATTTTGAAGAAGATTTAGGAACAACAGAAAGCTTTGGTTTCCGTCACTTTGATATTGGTCTAAGCAAGCCTTTAGCAGATACAGGTGTTACCGCAAGCATGAATTACACAGTTGGTGGTTATGACCGTGCGGATGAAAAACAAAAGAATAAAGTCGTATTTGGTTTGAAATACGAATTCTAATTTTAAAAAGCATTAAAAATGGCGACCTTAGGTCGCCATTTTTTTAAGTATTGAGCTGGCTTCGATAGGACAGTGCTTCAGAAACGTGTTGAGCTTGAATGTGTTCACTTTGAGCCAAGTCAGCAATGGTTCTGGCAACACGTAATACGCGATGATAAGCACGCGCAGATAAATTCATTCTCTGCTGGGCTAAGTGTAAAATATTCTGTGCAGTAGCATCCAAAACTGCTTGTTGCTCCAATTGCGTCGGCGTCAGTGCCATATTGGATTTTTGCTGACGCTCTATTTGTAACTCATAAGCTTGAATGACACGATGCCTAACTGTACTTGAGCTTTCAACCTCTTGCGAACTTTGTAATTCATGTGCTGCTAGTGGCGGGACATCTATATGTAAATCAATACGATCTAATAATGGACCTGAAATACGGTTTTGATAGCGTTTAATACTTTCAGCACTACATTGACAGCGGCTGTCTTGGTTGAAGGCATAGCCACATGGGCAAGGATTCATTGCTGCGATCAATTGAAAATTTGCAGGGAAGGTGATTTGACGAGAAGCCCGTGAAATCACAATTTCCTTGGATTCGAGTGGTTGCCGTAACACCTCCAACACCTTTCGATCAAATTCAGGCAGCTCATCTAAAAATAAAACTCCTAAATGTGCCAAGGTGATTTCACCCGGTTTAGGATTTGATCCGCCTCCGACGAGGGCAATCGCAGATGCGGTATGGTGCGGCGCACGAAATGGACGCTGCCCAAAATGATGATTTGCACCTGCAATGGAATAAATACTCGCGACTTGCAAATTTTCTTGCATATCTAAGGGCGGAAGAATGCTGGCTAAACGCGAGGCGAGTAGAGTTTTACCTGTGCCTGGAGGGCCACGAAATAGCAGGGAATGACCGCCAGCCGCCGCAATTTCTAAAGCACGACGTGGTCTCAGTTGACCTTTCACATCAGATAAATCAAAAGGGTAACTGTGTTGATTGGCTGACGATGTCGAGGGGTGGCTGCTGATTAAGGCTGAACGACTCAAATGTTCACATACATCCTTAAAATGCTGCGCAGGAAAGACTTGGAACTCCGGCAGTTGCGCCGCTTCATCGGCATTGAGTGCCGGTAGAATCAGATGATGCCCGATATGCTGACAGGCAATGGCTATACTTAAGATGCCACTGACAGGTCGTAAATAACCATCAAGTGCCAATTCTCCAATAAATTCAAAACCATCTGCTGCATTTTCAGGAAGTTGTCCCGACGCGATCAGAATCCCTAAAGCAATGGCGAGATCTAAACGTGAACCATCTTTGGGTAAATCTGCGGGTGCTAGATTAATGGTCAGACGTTTGGTCGGAAACTGAAAGCCGCTATTAATAATCGCAGAGCGGACACGGTCTTTACTTTCACGGACGGCGGCCTCAGGTAGGCCAACAATGGTCAATGAAGGCAGACCTTGGCTGACATGGACTTCAACTTCAATTTGGGGTGCATTTAAGCCGAGCAAACCCCGAGTATAGATTTTGGCAAAAGACATATTATTGTTCCGTTATGGTGCATTATTTTTAATCGTTATGCGTCTTTTGTTGCACTAAAAAGGTGCTTATTTTTTGTTCTGAATTTTTTGTTCGAGTTCTTCGACGTGTTTCAATAATTCATTTAAACGTAAATTGGCATTATTCAGTGCAGTACGTTGGCGTTCGATTTCTTCTTTCGACACGAGATCCATTTTGCTCACAGCTTCATTGAGTAAGCTGCGAAGATTATGTTCGACGTCTTTTTTCGGCTGATCGATTTGTTCTAATATCGCTTGTAATAAGGTTTCAATCATTGTTTAGACCATCCTCAGTGATTTGGTGGCAGCAGTTTAACATCGCCACATTCATGACCATAGTGCTTTCATTCAAATATGCGTTTAATCGATCAGTAAAATCGTAATTCTTCTAGTAAAAACGTCTATTTTTATAAGCATACGCAAGATTATCCGTATAAAATAGGTTATAAAGAAATCTCATGCTGGGCTGACTATTTTCCCCCGACTGTAGTCATATTGGCATGAAAATTGAACATAAAACCTTACAGGTGAAATAAGCCGAAGGAAAACAAAACATGAAGCTCGTAACTGCAATTGTAAAACCTTTTAAATTAGATGACGTGCGTGAAGCACTCTCTGAAAATGGTGTTCAAGGGATCACTGTCACTGAAGTTAAAGGCTTCGGTCGCCAGAAAGGTCACACTGAACTTTATCGTGGTGCTGAATATGTGGTTGATTTCTTACCAAAAGTAAAAATCGAAATCGCAATCAGTGATGAAATGGTCGATACCGTAATTGAATCAATTACTCGTGTTGCAAGCACAGGAAAAATTGGCGACGGTAAAATTTTTGTAAGCAATCTGGAACAAGTCATCCGTATCCGTACTGGTGAAACAGGTGCAGATGCCGTTTAAAAAATTGGCATGAAGTTTGCTGAGTAGCTAATAACTCAGAAAATCAGGTCGGGGGATACGAATGAAAAAGATGCTAATTGCACTCGGCTTGTCCAGTGCACTTTTAGGTGGTTCTGTTGCGTGGGCTGAAGAAAGCGCAACAGCACCTACAGAAGAAGTCACAGTAGTTGATACTGCAAATACAACAACGCTAAATACAACAGAAGCTGCAGTTCCAGTTGAAGCAGCGCCAGCACCTGCAGAACCAGCACCTACAGAAGAAGAACCTAAGCTCGATACAGGTGATACAGCATGGATTTTAGTATCCACTGCACTTGTTTTACTCATGACAATTCCCGGTTTAGCATTGTTTTACGGCGGTATGGTCCGTAAGAAAAATGTACTCAGCACCATGGCACACAGTTTTGTTGCTGCGGGTGTCGTGAGTTTAACGTGGGTGATTGTGGGTTATACCTTAGCATTTGGTGAAGGCAATGCCTTTATCGGTAGCTTAGACAAATTTATGTTGTCGGGCATCACCACAGAAGCCTTGTCCGGTACGATTCCAGAGATTCTTTTTGTTATTTTCCAAATGACATTTGCCATCATTACCGTTGCCATTATTAGCGGTTCGATTGCAGAACGTATGAAATTCGGTGCTTTCGTTGCGTTCATCGCAATTTGGAGTGTCGTGGTTTATGCACCAATTACCCACTGGGTATGGGGCGGTGGTTGGTTAGGTAACGACGGTGCGCTTGATTTTGCGGGTGGTACGGTTGTTCACATCAACTCAGGTGTTGCGGGTCTCGTTGCAGCGTACATGCTTGGTAAACGTATGGGGCTTGGCCGTGAATCTATGGCACCACATAACCTAACGCTAACTGTCATCGGTGCAAGCCTTGTATGGGTAGGTTGGTTCGGTTTCAACGGTGGTTCTGCACTGGGTGCAAATGGTTCCGCTGGTTATGCATTGGTGGTAACACAAGTTGCAGCAGCGGCAGCAGCAGTGGCATGGTTAATTACTGAAAAAGTGGTTCGTGGTAAAGCGTCTGTCTTGGGCGGTGCTTCTGGTGCGGTAGCAGGTCTTGTGGTGATTACACCTGCGGCAGGTTTCGTAACCGTTGGCGGCGCTTTAGCGATGGGTCTGATCGGTGGTGTGGTTTGCTTCTGGGGGATTACTGCGCTGAAACGTGCGTTGAAAGCGGATGACTCTTTGGATGCGTTTGGTCTACATGGTGTAGGTGGTATCGTGGGTGCGATCCTTACAGCATTCTTTGCCAGCGAATTCATCATGGGTGATAAAGCACCGAGCAACTTAATGCATCAATTATGGGTTCAAGTCGAAGGTGTACTAGCGACAATTGCTTACTCAGCTGTGATGACATTCATTATCTTGAAAGTGATTGATCTAGTGATTGGCATCCGTGTTGAAGCTGATGACGAACGTATGGGTCTAGACTTAAGTCAACATGGCGAACGTGTAGAATAATAAGATCACAGTAAATCAATATATTGTGTAAAACAGCCCGAAAGGGCTGTTTTTTTTCCATATCTAGCGTAAAGCTCTACAAATTTCAAAATTTTTGCTACACTCTAAATCCATTCGGATTTGTTCAATTTAACCGCTATGCATTGTCCATTTTGCAACGCTGAAGACAGTAAAGTGATTGACTCACGTCTTGCTGCTGAAGGCTGTCAGATACGCCGCCGCCGTGAATGTATTAGTTGCGGTGAACGTTTTACAACTTTTGAAAGCTATGAAGTGGTGATGCCGCGTGTCATCAAGTCTGACTCAAAGAGCGAACCTTTTGATGAAGCCAAGCTCCGCCGCTCGCTCATGCATGCCTTGCAAAAGCGTCCAGTAACGCAAGAGCAAATTGAAACGGTACTCAGTGATATTCAATTGCAAATTCGCCGTTTGGGTGAACGTGATGTGAAATCACGCACCATTGGTGAAATTGTCATGCAGTCATTGTTCGCTTTAGATCATGTGGCTTATGTACGTTTTGCTTCTGTGTATCAAGACTTCCAAGATGTAGAAGCTTTTCGTCGTCAAATTGAACAAATGCAGCAGCGTGAGCACTAATGCACATCTGCTTCCATTTTTATCATGAGTGATTACATGTCTGAGTTAGATCAAGTGACGTTGCAGCAGCATCAACAGTGGATGCGGCGTGCAATTGCATTGGCACAGCAGGGGCAATACAGCACGCGTCCTAACCCCAATGTAGGCTGTGTGATTGTCAAAGACGGTCAATTGGTTGGTGAAGGCTTTCATCCAAAAGCGGGTCAGCCGCATGCAGAAGTCTTTGCAATGCGTGATGCAGGTGAGGCCGCACGTGGCGCAACCGCTTATGTGACTTTAGAGCCATGCGCACACTATGGACGTACGCCACCTTGTGCCAAAGGCTTGGTAGAAGCAGGTGTTGCTCAAGTCGTTGTGGCCTGTCCCGATCCGAATCCATTGGTTGCGGGTAAAGGTGTACAAATCCTACGTGATGCTGGCATTGAAGTGATTACGGGTATTTGTGAAGCAGAAGCGCATCAATTGAACTTGGGTTTTTTAAAAGCCATGGCGAGGGGCATGCCTTATGTCCGCCTCAAAGTCGCATCGAGCCTTGATGGGCGAACAGCCATGGCTTCAGGTGAGTCTAAGTGGATTACGGGTGCAATGGCGCGACAAGATGTACAGCATTGGCGTGCGATATCAGGTGCTGTGATTACTGGGATTGAAACAGTATTAGCCGATGATTGCTTACTCAACGTACGTCAGCTCGATGACGCTGTTGACATGCGTAACGTGGTTCAGCCGAAACGTATCGTGCTAGATCGTCAAGGCCGCTTGCCATTAAGCGCAAAAATATTGCAGCAACCTGAAACCGTGATGGTCATGGGGCCATATCGTCAGGAACTTGCTGACTTGGGCGTGGTACAATTTGAAATTCAGCCTTTGGCCGATCTGTTAGCAGCATGCGTTCAACAGTTTCAAATTTATGATGTACTTGTGGAAGCTGGTGCGACACTTTCGACCGCTTTCTTACAAGAACATTTGATCGATGAAATGATCAGTTATGTTGCACCGACCTTGTTGGGTCAGTCAGCACGTGCGATGTTTAATGCGGAATTTGACCGCATGGCAGAGCAGCTTCGATTTAAGCTGAAAGATGTCACTCAATTGGGTGATGACATCCGCTTAAGGTTAATCCCTTCTCAAGAGACGCTATGAATTCAGAGTCTACGGTTTATCACAAACGTCGTCATGCGGCTCGTACCACAGACGAATATCTTTTCCATCAGTTGGTTCCTTATTTGGGAAACAAACGCCGCCTATTACATCTGATTTTAGAAGCACTTGAGCAAACGGGAACCTTAAAACGCGAAGATGGTCGTGCGCCGATATTTGCAGACTTTTTTGCAGGTTCGGGTGTGGTATCACGGTTGGCTCGTCAAAACGGCTATCGTGTTATTGCCAATGACTGGGAACCCTACAGCCATGCCTTGAACAGCGCGATTCTCTCTTGCGTTGAAGCACCTGCTTTTAAAGAGTTGGGTGGCTATCAGAAAGCGATTGATTATCTGAACCGTTTGCCAGAAGTTAAAGGTTGGGTGACCCATAACTTGTGTCCACGTAATGATGAAATCTACGATCCGGCACGTGACCGTTTATTCTTTAAACGTCGTAATGGTATGCGTATCGATGCGATTCGTCAGCAAATTGCAACTTGGCAGGCTCAAGGCGCGATTGATGATGTGGAAATGAGTGCTTTGTTGGCACCGTTATTGTATTCAGCAAGTTTTGTCAGCAATACCAGCGGTGTATTTAAAAGCTTTCATCATGGTTGGGGTGGTAAAACCCAAGCAGCCTTAGATCGTATCGGTTCATTGTTATGGCTGACCCCAAGTCGTTTTTGTGAAATTGGTGATCCGAAAAAAACCGCTGCTGAAATGTGGTGTGTCGACGCACAGCATTTGGCCAATCAAATGAGCGGCTTTGAAGTAGATGTGGCTTATCTCGATCCACCATATAACCAACATGCTTATAGCAGTAACTACCATGTGTTGAATGCCTTAACGTTATGGGATCAGGTGGATTTACCAACACCAGACACCAAGGGTTTTAAGAGCGGAATCGATCGTGCATGGCGAAAAGAGCGTCCAAGTCCATATAATTCTTCGAAGCATGCGAAAGAAGCTTATGAAAAATTATTAGAAACCATCAATGCACGTTACATCCTGACGAGCTATTCAACCGATGGTAATATCAGCGCCACAGATTTGTTACAAGCCAATTTAAAACGTGGTCGAGTAAGCTTATTGACGCAAGATGTGCCACGTTACCGTGTGAGCAAGCAGCGTCAGTCTGAACGTGCGCGCGTACTAGAGTTTATTGTCATCACGGATACGCATGCCAAATCAGGTCCACCGATCCGTCAGTTGTTGAGTCAATTGCACCATTTTGCAGAATTAGGTGGTGTCGATACCTCTGGTGTGAGTACGCAACTTGATTTGTGGTAAAAATCATCGCCCCATATTTTTCAGGGATTGAACATGTTTACAGGCATTATTGAAAGTCTAGGTAAAGTTGAAAGCATTCAAAACGTGGGTGGCGATGTCCGCTTGCGTATCCAGACAGATTTAGACATGTCGGATGTGCATTTGGGAGATTCTATTGCCACCAATGGCATTTGCTTAACCGTGATTGACTTTGGTAGCAATTGGTATGCAGCTGATGTATCACGTGAAAGTTTAAATCGGACCACTTTGGAACACTGGAAAGCAGGGCAGGCAGTAAATGTGGAAAAAGCTATGTTGCCGACCACGCGTTTTGGTGGACATATTGTCAGTGGTCATGTCGATGCAGTGGGTGAAATCACTCAAGTTCGTTCAGATGCACGTTCAATTTATTTTGAAGTGACTGCACCGAAAGAAATTGCACGCTATTTAGCAGAAAAAGGCTCTGTGACCGTGGATGGTATTAGCCTGACGATTAACCATTTACGTGGCAATGTGCTGAGCTTAAATTTAATTCCGCACACGGCTGAACGAACCAATATCGGTACGTGGAAAGCTGGGGCTAAAGTGAACTTGGAAGTGGATGTTTTAGCACGTTATATTGAGCGTTTATTGCTCGGAGATAAAGCCGCTGAGACCACAGCGCAATCTAAAATTAGCTTAGATTTTCTCGCTGAAAATGGCTTCTTGAAATAAGTTGATACCGAAGAAAACCAAACAGTCTGATTGAAAAATTAGACTGTTTTTTTATTTTTGGTGATAATGCGTCGCGGAATGACATATATGATGAATAATCAGACAGGTGATAATGATTGATTTCTTACTGAATCTGGAACAGTGGTTACCCATGTTATTGGAAAATTATGGTGTGTGGATTTATGCCATTTTATTTCTGGTGATATTTTCAGAAACGGGTTCAGTATTTATGTTCTTCCTGCCGGGAGACAGCCTGTTGCTTGCCATCGGCGCATTATGTTCAACGACGGAAGTGGTGCATTTACACACCATGGGGCTGATGTTATTTGTCGCATCGGTCTTGGGCTACTGCGTCAATTACTATACGGGCAGCGTGCTAGGCATTAAGTACTTTAATAAGCACACACGTTACTTTAAGCCCGAATATATGGTCAAAACCAATAAATATTTTATGAAGCATGGCGGTAAAACGATTTTAGTCGCACGCTTTGTACCTTTTGTACGTTCTTTTGCGCCTTTTGCCGCTGGGTCTGCGCGCATGAGCCTCGGTACATTTATGTTTTATAATGTGCTAGGTGGTTTCATCTGGATTGGATTATTACTTGGTATTGGTTATTTCCTAGGACATACTGTTTCTGCAGTTGCAGATTTGGTCTAAGCTAAACTTAGACATAAAAAAAGCCCACAGTTGTGGGCTTTTTTTATGGAGTCGATGACAACTTAGTGTTTTGTAACGGTCACCACATCAAGGGTTTGAAAAATCGAGCTGTGGGGCGGTTGCTGAATGCTAAAACCACCTTTTTCTGATTCTCGGCTGAGATACACCGAAATACTGTGAAAGTCTGAATGACTCAGCCAAAGATCTTTGGTACGAATGTCCCATTGTTCTCCAGCAGATAGAGAGGATATTTTCTGGGTAATCTGGTGAATGATGTCCATATTGAATTCCCATCTGGATGCATGATTATATTTTTAGGATGCCTGAAGCATTGTGTTTTGAGGGACAATGCTTCAGCCATATGAACATCATGTTGCAAATACATGTCAGTTTAATGACAGTGACCAGATTTCGATCGACAGCTTAAGATGCTTGGGACGATGTAGATTCTGTCGAAAAATTGGAGTTTTCTAAGATATAGTCAATTTCTTCTTGTGCAGCAGCTTTCAATTTTGCACGGAAATCACTGACGGCCATCTCGATTTGCGTTTCTGCCTCAAGTTCCAAACGCACGCGTACACTTTCAAGTTCTGACAACATCTGTCCTTCGCTGACCGATAAGCTTTGGCTTAATCCCGCTAAACCTGTTTCAGGGTTTTTATGATAGCGAGCGGCATAGTGTTGTACTTCGCGATCTAGATTATGCTGCATCATGGTGAGCGCTTGCGTTTGTGCAGCAAAGCGTAACTCTTCGTCACGTTTCAGTTGTTCTGCATAGGCCTGTTCAGCTTCACGTTTTTCTTCTAAGGCTTTTTCTAAAGCCAACTGTTTGCGAATACGAGCATCTTCTATCAACTGTGCTTTTAAATCTGCATAGGCAGACTCAATTTTGTCAAAAGACACTTGCTGTTGCTGTTGGTCATTGACTAGCCATTGTTGAATGTCTGTGCTTGGATTGAGGACATCGCAAACGCGACCAAGGTCATCAATAAAGGTCTGACGAATAGCTTCAGGTACTTTTAACCAGCGCTGTTTAAAGTCTGGACCGACATTCAATGCCATGGTACACCTCCTTGCAAATAGGGTAAAACCAATATCACGTTAAAGTTTATGGGTCTGCGGTTGAACGCCCAAACGTCGATATTGTTTATATTTTTCACGCCCGATAATTTTAGCGGGTTCGTTATTTTCAATAATTTCGATAATGTGACTAAAACTTGCGAACTGTTCAAGTGCTTGATCGTTAAAATTAAACACAATCCAGTCGGCTTGCTCAGGCAATTGGGCAGAAATACAGACCGTTGCCTCGGGTTGATCGATACCATGGGGAATGAAACCTGTGTGATCGAAACTCCACAGGCGTTCATCAAGTTGTTGCTGTAAGTCTGGGTCAGCACAATGTAGCCAAATACGTACAGGCTGACGCAGGATCTTACGGCATAAACGACAAGTGCTTTCGACTTGCCGTTCAGGACTTTTTTCAAATAAATAAAAGCTAACTTTAGCCATTCGCTTGAACACGATTCGCTAAAAATTGCATTAATAATGGTACAGGACGACCTGTTGCGCCTTTATTGGCACCTGAGTTCCATGCAGTACCCGCAATGTCTAAATGCGCCCAACGGTATTCACGCGTAAAGCGTTGAAGGAAACATGCAGCGGTCACAGAGCCTGCTTTTGGACCACCAATGTTGGCAATATCTGCAAATGGAGAATCAAGTTGTTCTTGATAATCTTCAATCACGGGCATACGCCATACGCGGTCAAAGCTGTGTTGACCCGCAGCAGTCAATTCAGCCGCAAGTTCATCATCCGGAGTGAACATACCAGTAAGGACTGAACCCAGTGCTACGACACATGCACCAGTGAGGGTTGCAATATCAATCACCAGTGCAGGATTAAAGCGTTTTACATAGGTCAAGGTATCGCACAGAACCAAACGACCTTCGGCATCGGTATTTAAAATTTCAACGGTTTGACCGCTCATGGTTGTCACGATGTCACCCGGGCGAGTGGCATGACCAGACGGCATGTTTTCTGCAGCAGCAATTGCGCCGACAACATGAATTGGTAATTTCGCTTCACACAGCGCACGGATGGTACCCAAAACTGATGCAGAACCGCACATGTCGAATTTCATTTCGTCCATGCCCGCACCTGGTTTAAGTGAGATACCACCAGTATCAAAAGTCACGCCTTTACCAACAAGCACTACAGGGGCTTCTTCACGATTTGAAAGGTATTCGATGGTAATAATACGGCCTGGACGGTCAGAACCTTTGCTCACAGCAAGGAAAGCACCCATACCGAGATCAGCCATTTGCTGTTCATCGAGTACAGTCACTTTGAGTTGATCTGGGAATTCAGCTGCAAGTGCTTGAGCTTGTTCAGCTAAATATTCAGGGAAACAGATATTGCCCGGACGGTTACCTAAGTCACGAGTAAAACTTTGACCTGATTGCACTGCAGAAATTAAGTCAAGCTGTGCAGTGGTTAATGGACTTTCAGCAGCGATTAAATGGATCTGCTCCAAAACAAATTCATTTTTCTTTGATTTGTATTCATCAAATGCATAAGCCGCTTGGGTCAGGCTAAGTGCAAATAAATAATGTTGTTCTTGTGGTAGGGCAGAGATATCGACACTGATCTGTTTGAATTTTTTTTGTGACGCTTTAATAATAGTTTGTGCAATTTTTGCAAATTTATTGACTTGTAATTCAGCAACTTTGCCGAGGCCTAAAAGAGCGCTATTGCGACAAGCGGCAATGTTCGCCACCAAAGGCAGGCTTTCATTAAGTGCTGCTTTAAATTGAGTTGCTTCAATTAAATTATCTAAATCATTGATTTGATATGAAGTAGCTGCATTTGTAACGTGCTCAGAATCTACTAATATCAACAAATATTGGCTGGACGCATTCGCTTGGAATGACGTATTAATAGAAAGTTTCATGTGCGGTATTTATGCCTTTTTAAATTTATAAACCATTAAACCATTGAAACATTTATATGAATAGAGTTTCAATGAGCAACAAGGGTATAGGTTTTATATTTTCTACATTCGGGTAAACTAACGCTAGTTTTTATTGGCCCTATTTTTGGAAGAATTAATTTGATTATTCGGCGTTATCTGGTCAAGCAAGTGGTGTCGACATCACTGGTTGTGATTGCCTTATTGACCTTGATCATGATGGGTGGTCGTTTGATCAAGTACTTTGGTGTCGCGGCGCAGGGTCGTTTAGATGCAAGTATTTTATTTAGCATCATTGGCTACCGTTTGCCTGAGTTTTTAACTTTAATTCTTCCGCTCGGTTTCTTTATCGGTCTGATGTTGGTCTTTGGTCGTCTGTATGTCGATCATGAAATGGCTGTGCTTAATGGTAGTGGTGTCAGTCGAAATCAATTGTCACGTTTATTGGTGCCGATGACTGTGGTCTTTATGGCTGTTCAAGCATTTTTGATGCTGTGGGCATCGCCTTGGGGCATCCGTCAGTTTGAAGCATTAACGACTTCGCAAGCGGTACGAACAGGCTTTGACTTGGTTCGACCAAAAGAGTTTATTTCCTCTGGACCCTATACCATTTATGCAGGGGACTTGTCAGAAGACCGTAAAAACTTAAAAGATATTTTCTTTTATCAGCGTGCAGAAAAGGAGGGTAAGCCTGATGTCATTATTTTGGCAAAAGAAGCGACCCGCGTCGAAGTGCCCGATGATAATGCCAATGTGGTTGACTTAGTTGAAGGCCGCCGTTACGAAATCTATCCGGGGCAACCGCGTTATTCTCAAGCTGAATTCCAAAGTTATCGTTTACGTTTAGAAAATGATAAAGAAGCAAAATTTGAAAGTACCGAAGTAGAAGCTTTACCAACCTCGAAGTTATGGGATAACCGCCATGATCCTGTGGTTGCCAGCGAACTCGGTTGGCGAATCTTTGTGCCGTTCGCTATTTTGGTGGCGTTATTGCTTGCCACTGCTTTGTCTGAGGTAAGTCCTCGTCAAGGGCGTTACCTGAAACTGTTTCCTGCATTACTTATTTTTGCCAGTTTAATCGTGGCTTTAATGGCGATCAAAACGCGGATCAGTAAAGATGAAATGGGGATTTGGGCTTATCCACTGGTCTTAGTGATTTACGGCATTGCAGCGGCATTGTTCTCGCGTAAACAAAAATTAGCGCCCAAAATTAAGAAACAAATTCAGCGAGTGAGGTCTTAAAATGTTGGCACGTCGTATAGTTGCAAAACATGTGACCAAAACTACTGCTTTAGCCATGCTTGGTGCGACCGCGGTATTGGCTGGCTTACAAGTGCTTTTTACTTATTTAGGTGAATTGGGCTCGCTGAAAGAAGGCTATAACGCATGGAATGCTTTGCAGTATGTATTATGGAGTTCACCGAATTATTTATATGAAATTTTGCCGATTTCAGCCTTGATTGGTGCAGTACTGGGTTTAGGGACTCTAGCTTCAAACAGTGAATTGATTGTGATGCGTTCGGTCGGCATCAGCCTATGGCGGATTGTGGGCTGGGTGATTCGTTCGGCACTCATTTTGGTGGTTTTATCCTTTGCATTAAGCGAATGGGTCATTCCCTATACCAATGAACAAGCCAAAAGCGTCAAAAGTCACCGCACTGCGGCTGAACTGGGCGAAGTCAAAGGCTATTGGTCACGTGAAGGCCAGCGCTTTATTTATATTGACTATGCTAATTCGCAAGGTCAAATTAAAGATGTTCAGGTTGTTGATTTTGATGAAAAATATCGTTTGCGAGGCACTTTGGATGCAGAGCAAGGGAATTTTGTCAAAAATGGCTCTTGGTCGCTACAAAATTCAACCCAAGTCGATCTCTTAGCGACGGGTGATGCCGTCTCGAAGAAAAATGTTGAACAGCCGCTTTCATTGGCCTTGCAACCTAAATATGTGCATATGGTTACCATTGACCCTGAAGACCTATCACCCAGTCAATTGGTGAGCTTTATGAGTTATATGCATGAATATAGCCAAGTCCCGAAAACTTACCAATTGGCGTTTTGGCAAAAGTTTGGTTCGCCCTTTGCTTTAATTGCCTTGGTGGTGATTGCGTGTTCATTTATTTTTGGACCTTTACGTCAACAGTCGATGGGTTTCCGCTTGGTGATTGCCTTATTTGCTGGACTGGGTTTTTACTACTTACAAGATTTCTTGGGTTATGCAAGTTTGGTGTACGCGCCATCGCCTGCATGGTTCGTCTTTATACCAATTATTTTGATGTTTGTAGCGGGTGGCTACTTGCTGCATCGCGCACGTTAAGTGCATGCAAGATTGAGTAAAACAATGTTGATGACCTAGATAAACCATGGTTGTCACATAGAGTCTTCACCGAAAATTCGGTAAGATAGTATGATTAATTTATAAACGAAAGAGTGTTCATTATGACGGATGCAACTGCTGGCAAAATCCCACACGTATTGGTAATTATGGATGGTGTGGGTCATCGCGAAGCGGTCGAGGACAATGCCTTTTTAGCAGCAAAACGACCAAACTTGACTGCAATGCAGGAAAAGCATCCGCATGGATTGATTTCAGGCTCTGGCGAAGACGTTGGTTTACCTGATGGTCAAATGGGTAACTCTGAAGTGGGCCACATGAACCTTGGTGCAGGACGTGTGCTGTATCAAGACTTTACTCGTATTACCAAAGATATTCGTACCGGTGCCTTCTTTGAACATGACGTTTTAGTCGATGCGGTTGAAAAAGCCAAAGCTGCAAATCGTGCTGTACATATCATGGGCTTGTTGTCTGAAGGTGGTGTGCATTCACATGAAGATCACATTGTGGCGATGGCTGAATTGGCATTAAAACGCGGTGCAAAAGTGTATCTTCATGCATTCCTTGATGGTCGTGATACGCCACCAAAAAGCGCACAACCTTCGCTTGAAAAATTAGATGCGCTGTTTGCTCAGTATCCGGGTCAAGGTCGTATTGCTACCATGATTGGTCGTTACTTTGCGATGGACCGTGACAACCGTTGGGATCGTGTTGAGCAAGCCTATCGCCTATTAACTGAAGGTGAAGCAGTGCGCACTGCAGCGACTGCTGTTGAAGGTCTAGAGCAGGCTTATGCTGCTGAAGAATCAGATGAATTTGTGAAAGCGACGCGTATTGGTGATTTAGCACCGATCCAAGATGGTGATAGCGTTGTCTTCATGAACTTCCGTGCTGACCGTGCGCGTGAAATTACCAAAGCTTTTGTGGAAAAAGATTTTGCAGGTTTTGAACGTAAAGTGGTTCCCGCTTTATCAAAATTTGTCATGTTGACACGTTACCAAGCAACAATTGATGCACCTGTGGCTTATATGCCAGAAGCGTTGCATAACTCGATTGGTGAATACCTGTCTAATTTGGGTAAAACACAACTTCGTATTGCTGAAACTGAAAAATATGCACACGTGACCTTCTTCTTCAGTGGTGGTCGTGAAGATGAATATCCGGGTGAAAGACGTATTTTGATTCCATCGCCAAACGTTGCGACCTATGACTTAAAACCAGAAATGAGTGCTTATGAAGTCACTGATGAATTGGTTGCCGCAATTAATTCAGGTGAGTACGACTTACTGGTGGTGAACTATGCCAATGGTGATATGGTTGGCCATACTGGTGTGTTTGATGCAGCAGTCAAAGCAGTTGAAGCCGTAGACACGTGCCTAGGTCGTGTGTATGAAGCTGTGATGGCAAATAAAGGTCACATGCTAGTGACTGCCGATCATGGTAACGTAGAGCAAATGCAGGATTACCAAAGTGGTCAGGTGCATACTCAACATACCACTGAACTTGTGCCATTTATCTATGTTGGTCCGACCAATGCAACAATTGCAGAAGGTGGTGTTTTGGCTGACGTAGCGCCGACACTGTTAACTCTTATGCACATTCCTGTACCAACAGAAATGCAAGGTCGTAACTTGATTACTCTTGAATCTTAAAATGTAAGGAAGTATGAATGACTAAAGCACACTGGAAGTCAGTTGTAAGCCTTACAGCCTTGCTGCTGTGTTCTAGTCATTCGACATGGGGAGCCGACAAAGCAAAGTCGGCTTTCGATGAATTTGATGGCAGCTATGAACAAAGTTATGCCGAAGTACCTGTCGAATCGATCCAACAATTTGTTCAGATCTATGGCATTGTCAAAGAAAATTATGTAGTTGAAAAAAATGACGATGCATTATTCCAACAAGCCATCAAAGGCATGGTCAGTGGTTTAGACCGTTATTCACGATATCTTTCACCTGAAGACTATAAGCAGCTTTTGCAATACACCGAAGGGGATATTGCGAGTGTCGATTTCAATTTGCGCTTTGATGTAGGTTTACAGCAATGGGTCATCACCAATTTAAAACCTGATGCCGATTCAGCAAAGCTAGGTCTGAAAAATGGCGCGGCGGTGTTTAAAATTGATGATCAAGAACTCAAAAAACTCAATCAAGATCAAGTGCGACACTTACTCACCGGCAGTATCGGCTCGACGCTGAATCTACAGCTGATAACTGCAAGTCAACCGATCAATTTGGTCAGAAACACTAAAGTTGAAACAGATATAGAATCTAAATTATTAAATAATCAGGTTTTAGTATTACACGTTAAAGTTTTTCAACAAGATACTGCCAATGAAATAAAGCGTTTAATTGAAAGTCACGGTTCACGTGTCAAAGCCGTATTGTTTGATTTAAGAAATAACCCCGGTGGGTTATTGTCCGCAGCTGTCGAGTCTGCCGATTTATTTTTGAATCAGGGCATTATTGTGTCGACACGAAGTCGATCTGAGGGTGACCAACAATTTCAGGCTTTACCAAGTTTTGAATTTCAAAATATGAAAGTCGGCATCTTAATCAATAATCGTTCTGCTTCTGCCGCAGAGGTCTTTACCGCAGCCTTAAAAGAGCATAAACGTGCATGGGTAGCGGGTGAGAAAAGTTATGGTAAAGGTGTGGTTCAAAAACTATTTCCATTGAGTAATGGTGCGGCTTTACAAATGACTGTGTCGCAATATCTGACCCCGAATGGCAAAATGATTGAAGGAATTGGGGTGCAGCCAGACTATAACTATCCGCTGCAACATGATGCGCGTGAAGATCACTATGTCGATCATGTTGCAGAGTTATTGCTGAATCAAAAATAAACAGCAATACGTTGGAAAGCTTTTACTCTTCGTCTTCGGTATCTAAGCCGAATTTTTTCAAACGATAGCGCAATGAGCGGAATGACATGCCTAATTTTTTTGCGGCAAGGGTTCGGTTCCAATGGGTGAGATTCAACGCATTCATGAGCACTTCTTTTTCGATATTTTCTAAAAAGAGTTCTAAACCTTCTTCAGGCAGTTTGCGAGGGACCACACTTTGTTCGTTGCTGTTTGCACCCAACTGCGCAGAATCATTCGTTGTTGGAGCGGAATTGAACTGAGCACTCGGTTGTCTTAATGGCGCACTTTGCAGATGTTGAAGATCAATTTGATCATCATCGCAGAGGGTCATAGCACGTTCGATAATATTGCGGAGTTCACGAACATTACCCGGATAATATTGGCTGAGTAGGAAATTTTTCGCACGTTCAGTCAGAGGCTTAGTGGCAATTTCCCATTCATGGCTAATTTTTTGAATAAAATGTTGCGCCAATAAGAGGATATCGTCGCCACGCTCACGTAAGGCAGGCAACACTAAATCCATAACATGGATGCGGAAAAATAAATCTTGGCGGAAGCGACCTTGTTGGACGAGAGCTTCTAAGTCCTGATGACTGGCACTGATCACACGGAAGTCGACATCAATTTCACAGTCTGAACCTACGGGGCGAATACGTTTTTCCTGTACCGCACGTAGCAGTTTAACTTGCATGGCTAAAGGTAATTCGGCAATTTCATCCAGAAATAAGCTACCACCATGTGCAGATTGAATCAGACCTTGCTTGTCTTGGGTGGCACCACTAAAGCTGCCTTTTTTATGGCCAAAAAGTTCACTTTCCATTAACTCTGTGGGAATTGCCCCACAGTTAATAGCAATAAAGGGTCCTTCATTACGGTTGCTTAAACGGTGAACCAAATTGGCCACGACCTCTTTACCCGTACCAGATTCACCCGTAATAAAAACAGGTGCTTGTGAACGTGCAATTTTCTTTAGAGTTCGACGCAATTGCTGGATTGGAAGCGATTCACCAATCAACATTTTATGTTCTAAAGCATCTTGCGAAGTAATGTCTTCGGCCAATGGCTTATTCAGGGCTTTTTGTAGCAGTTGTTCAAGATGTTTTGGATTGATCGGTTTGCTGACAAAATCGAATGCTCCCGCCTTTAATGCGGCAATGGCAATGTCCATGTTGCCATAGGCTGTAAGCACAGCAACGGGCAGGGCAGGACAGTGTTCATTCATCCAATCTAAGAGCTGTAGACCATTACCATCGGGTAAGTTGAGATCGGTTAGGCAGGCATCGTAGCTATAGGTAGACAAGGCTTTTTTAGCTTCGTCGAGGCGATGTGCAACATGCGTTTTAACCCCCATCCTTGATAAAGACATCTGCATCAGCATACATAAGTCTTCTTCGTCATCAACTAACAATACCAGTGGTTGTGAATCCACAGTTTTCCCCTAAAAACAATTAAATAACAGCTTGTAAGCACTCAATCCTAAAGCAAGCTCCCTGTTTTTTTTCTACATAGGAAAGCTGTGCTTGATTCGCTTCACAGAAGCTATGAGCAAGATATAATCCTAAACCAGTTCCAGTAATTTCGGTACTAAAAAATGGTTGAAATAACTGTGCGCGGTTTTGTAAAGCAACCCCATGACCGAAATCTCGGACATCGATCTGGACTTTTTTCTGATCCGTACGCGCCACCACTTCGATATACGACATGTCCGGATTGTTATGGCGAATCGCATTACGAATTAGGTTGATTAAAATTTGTCTGAACTGTGCCTCATCAAAATCGATTAAAGTCTTGGCTTGTACATTGAGTCGAATGTTCTGTTGAATGTCTGCCAGATCTTCTTGTAGGAACAACGGTAAAAATTGTTCTAGATTCAGACGAGTCGGATGGGTTTCCTTATTGCGCACCATATTTAGGGTGTCTTGAATAATTCGGTCAATCCGCACCGCTTGACGTGAAATCATATGATTCAACATGTGCTGTTGTTCGGTATCACTTTGCGGATATAAATCATTGGCATGCACAATCGCCGCTAAAGGATTACGAATTTCGTGAGCAATACTGGCGGAGAGTTGCCCTAAAGCGGCTAATTTTAGTTGTTGCACTTGCTGATTGAGTTTTTGTGCATCTTGTAAAATCAGCAAGGTCAGCATTTGATGCGGCACAACGAGTTTTTGTACGAGTACCTGAATGTGGTATTGGCTTTGTTGCGATTCAAATTGAAATTTTTCCCCGCTTTTTAAATCTTCAAACTTGAGTAATTCAAATAAGTCGGGCTGCGTGGTATACAGTGGATATTGATCATGATGATAAGAATTTGGCATGCCGAGTAAATGGCAAGCAGCAGGATTACTCAGCACCACATGACAGTTTTCATCCAAAACCAAATAGCCCGTATCAATCTGTTCTAAAATATAGCGGTTAATGTTTTGTAGTCGATGTAGCTCTAAAGATTGCGAAAAATTCAGATTTTCCAATAACTGAAAACGTTTCACGGCAATTTGCGCACTGCCATACACTACACAAAATAAAAAAGCCAAAATCGCACTGTTGGTTAAATTTTTAAGTGAGGTAAATTCAAGAATTGAACCTAAAAACAGTTGATATACCACACAGATCACAGCAATGAGGGTGATGACCAAGGCTTTTTGGGCATCTAATAACAGGGATGCTGCAAAAATCGTAATCACAAACAGTAAACTCAAATGTAAATTAGGTCCATCGATGGCTAAGGTCAGTAAGCTCAGCGAAATGACATCTACAATGAATAACAGCAGTAACTGGTTTGGAATCCGGACTTTGAAACGTCCAAGCGACATGAATTGAATGCTGGTAAACAGCAAATAAATCGTCAATACATATAGGTATAAACGTGGGTATTCATAATCTGAAGTGAATTGAGTGTAGGTCAGTAAAAAGACCAGTAACAGACAGGCACTGATGATAAAGCGATAAGCACTGTACCAAAGGCCCAAATGATACTGGTTCAATTCACTATGAATTGAACGCTGTGTCATAAGTAACTGGATGTACGTTGTGTTAAGGTTTGATTAACCCGTAGCGAATCGCCAAGTGAGTTAGTTTGACATCACTATCAATATTCAGTTTTTCAAAAATGCGGTAACGGTAGGTATTCACTGTTTTAACGCTAACGAATAATTTATCAGAAATTTCTTGTGCACTAATACAATTGACCACCATCATGGCAACTTGCATTTCACGCTCAGACAGGGCGTCAAAAGGTGATTGTTGTGTATCAGACAAATATGAGCTGGCCAGTTGTTCTGCAATGTCTGCACTGAAATATTTGCCACCTTGCATCACTTTATTAATCGCACGGACCATTTCAGTGACTGGTGCACCTTTGGTGATATAGCCTTTGGCACCTGCTTTTAACAATAAAGACGGGTAGGGTTCTTCAGCAAGTCCACTGACGGCGAGGACTTTTGTATCTGGCGCTGTTTGGAGTAGGCGACGTGTGGTTTCTACCCCCCCGATCCCCGGCATATTGACATCTAATAAAACAACATTTGGATGGTGTTGGCGAACAAGTGTAATCGCATCTTCACCCGATTCGGCTTGTCCAATGACTTGGACATCTGCATGGTCTTCGAGCATACGGCAAATACCAGTACGGACTAATTCATGGTCATCTACCACCAAAACTGTGATCACCTACACTCTCCCTCAAATCAAAACCTGTTTTTTTTGTTACATAAAGCAAAATAAGCTTGCAATGAAACGACAAAATTAGCAATCCTATTCTTATATGAAATGAAAAACTTCATACACAATGTGTGAGCAAAAAATGTTCGTAGTTGTGACCAATGTACGGCATATTGCTGGTCTTGCGCAAATGTTTAGTATCCTGAGTTGAGTGAGCAATGGTGAAAAAATTAAATAAATCCTTCATGCACGTTTTGGGCATGTCAATTTTATTCAGTATGAGCAGTTTCAGTTCTGCTGAAATTGTGATGAATAGTGCTGCAAATCAGCAGTCAAATATTAGCTGGTCATCTGAAGATGCAAACCAGTTACTCAACGGTGACGTGTCTTATAGCGCTGAAGAGCCATCTCCTCAAGGGTCAACTAAAGTGACTACTTCTGTACGTAGTACAGGCGGTGTGGTACAGACAGCACCATCGAAAACGGTCCGTATCATTGATACCAATCAATACGCAGGTCAGCCTTCTGTAAATGCACGTGCGGCATTGGTTATGGATGGGCAAACCGGTGAAGTGCTATATAGCAAAAATAGCAATACCGCTTTACCGATTGCATCAATTACCAAACTCATGACAGCAGTAGTGATTTCAGATGCCCGATTAAACATGTCTGAAAAGATTACCTTACAACAGTCTGATTTCTCATGTTCAGGTTGTAAAAGCTCAAGTTCAACACTTCGTGCTGGCGACAGTATGAACCGCGCAGAAGCATTGCTGTTTGCTTTAATGAAGTCTGAAAATCCAGCGGCTTCGGCATTAGCACGTACTTATCCAGGTGGTCGTTCTGCATTTATTTCAGCGATGAATGCGAAAGCACGCTCATTGGGGATGAATTCGACACATTATATGGAATCGACAGGTTTGCACCCTGGTAATGTCGCTTCGGCACGTGACTTGGGGATTTTAGTGAATACCGCTTCGCAGTATGGTTTGATTCGCCAATTTTCAACCACACCAAGTTATGACTTTAATTTGGGCTACCGCGTGTTGAAATCAAACAATACCAATGCTTTAGTGCGTAATGGCGGTTGGAATATTAATATTTCAAAAACTGGATTTATTAATGAAGCAGGGCGCTGTGTTGTGATGCATACTACACTGAATAACCGTCCAGCGGTGGTGGTGTTATTGGGTGCGGATTCTTCAGTTGCACGAACCAATGATGCGACTCGTTTAATGAATTGGGCGAGCCAGTTACCAAAACGTATTTAACAAGATTTTAGATTTTTCATTCTTTCAGTATTTAGATTTACTCAACGTTTAAATGCTGAAGTGAATGCAAGATATAAAAAGCCCTGCAAGAGCAGGGCTTTTTTTAAGTTATTATTTTTTTAAAATCTCTATAGATGTTCTTTCCTGCTCGACCATCACTTGGAGTTTTAGCAAAAGTTTGTGGATATCTAGTGTCTAATTTAAAGTTAGCTTTTACATGTTTACCTTCTTCACTTAATTCAATATTGAAGTTAATTAATATTTTACGTAACCTAGGGGTGACTCCTTTAAAATCTGATAAACAAGTTTTAAGCTGTTCAAGATGTTCCAAATAGCCTTTATAGGCTTCATGATTTTTTATATTTTCTCTCAAATTTTCAATAATTTCCTTATTTCTTTCGTTTAGTCCAAGTTGTTCTAAATTGAGATCTAGAATCAAATTATAGACTTTGTACTCAATTTCATTTTTGAAATATTCAGCTGTATTAAAAGGTATTTGTATGAAAGTTTTGTCTTCATCAGGATTGTTGGCAATACGAAATTCTTGATAGTCATATTGAACAGAAGCATTTTCTAATTCTGTAATTTTTCTATTTTTAGCATCTATCTCTTCTTCATATAATTTAATTAACTCTTCATAATCTTTAGGGTCTTTAAGCTCTTTTTGTTTTAAAAAATCAATTTGTGCACGAAATTTTTTCTCAAGAATAAAGTGTCGAGTCAAATTTTTAGGGAATTTTTGCATTAGCAAGGAACTTCGTACTAACTTTTTTAATTCCTCGATTAATTCTTCGTTATTTTGATTAGGCTTCAAGAAAAGTTTTCTACTAATTCCTTGTTTCCAGTAAATACCTATAGAGCTCTGATATGCATTTTTGCTTAAAGAAGCTTGACGTAATTGATTAGAAAAAAATTCATAGTTTTCTTTGGGCTCAATAAAGATATGGGCCAGACCAAATAATTCTTTTTGTAAGTCTACAATTTGTTCTTCATTAAAACTAAGAGGCTGGCTAAGATATACGCACGGAAGGTGTCCATTGAATTCACCAAGCATAAATTTAGCAACAGTTTCAATCCAATATGATGAGTGGTCTAACCAATTAATTTGATCGATTAGAAATTCACCATCAAATGCGGCACCTAGATCATCAATTAATCTACTGATAATTAGCGGTTTTTTTATTGTCTTATTGTTGGGCTTTGGATTTGTGCTAATGGTTTTTAGCTTTATTCCTATTTTAAAATTAGTACCTGTTTTTTCAACAGAAATAATAGTTATCCAATGATCAGCTTTTTGTAAATCTTTTTGATATTCAAAGTAAAAACTTTCTGTATTGTCATAAGCTACATAATTAGTAATGATTTTCTCAGATTGATTGTTAGATAACAAATTAAAGTCATCATACGCAGAAAATTGTAGATCATGGATTTTTATTTTAGAATTTTTACTTTGATGAATCCAGTCGCAGCATATATTTTTTAAGTCATCTAAAGTTTTGCTTTGCGAATCAACATTAAAAATTGTTTGGTATAAAAGCATAATTTCCCCCTAATATTTATATAAAAATTTCTTAAATTTAAAAAAAGCCCTGCAAGAGCAGGGCTTTTTTATTCAGTCAGCATATGAATTACATATTTGACAGAATTGAATCGCGAACTTGATCCATAGTTGCATCAATCGACAACATTACGGCATCTTGGCATTGCTTGATGGCAGTGTCAGGATCTTTTAAACCGTTACCTGTCACAGTACATACGATCACAGAACCTTCAGCAATTTTACCTGCTTTGATGTCACGAATCGCGCCACCGATAGACGCTGCAGAAGCAGGTTCTACGAATACACCTTCGTACATAGATAGTAGACGCTGTGCTTCTAAGATTTCAGCATCTTGGAGTTCATCGAACCAGCCTTCTGAATCGCGGACTACTGCTTTAGCATGGTTCCAGCTTTGTGGGTTACCGATACGGATTGCAGTTGCTACTGTTTCAGGGTTTTCTACAGGTGCGCCGCGTAGGAATGGTGCCGCGCCAGCAGCTTGGTAACCCACCATTGTTGGTAGACCCGCAGGTTTTGGACCTGTGAATTGATCAGTTTCAGGATCATAAACCACTTGTACAAATTCTTCTTTAGGCTGATTCGCCACAGCTTCGGTATAACCCATCCAGTGTGCTGTGATGTTACCCGCATTACCTACAGGTAGGCAGTGGTAATCTGGCGCACGACCTAATTCGTCAACGATTTCGTAAGCAATGGTTTTTTGACCTTGCAGACGGTATGGGTTGATTGAGTTTACAATCGTAACTGGTGCTTGATCTGCAACTTCTTTTACAAGACGCATCCCGTCATCGAAGTTACCGTGGATTTGCATTGTTACCGCGCCATACATCATCGCTTGTGCCATTTTACCCATGGCAATTTTGCCTTCTGGGATGAGCACAAATGCTTTAATGCCTGCACGTGCAGCATAAGCAGCCGCTGCAGCAGATGTATTACCTGTAGATGCACAGATAATTGCTTTAGAGCCTTCTTCAACTGCTTTTGTTACAGCCATGGTCATACCACGGTCTTTAAATGAACCAGTCGGGTTTAAGCCCTCGTACTTCACATAAATTTCAACATTTTTGCCAATAATGCGTGGAATATTCTCAAGCTTAATCAGTGGTGTATTACCTTCGCCCAAAGAAATTGCGCGAGTAGTTGCAGATACGGGTAAACGGTCGCGATAGCGGTCAACTAAACCAGTATAACGATTGGCATTAGACATGATGATGTTCCAATTGTGTGTAGAGCTTGGCGAGAGGAACTGAAATATTCCCCTCGACCCGATTAATTATCAAGCGATTCTAAACGAATTCGTACAATTTCGCCATGAATGACAGGCAATGCTTGAATTTGTTGAAGGGCTTCATCCATTTTAGATTCTTTGACTGGATCAGTCAGAATCACGATAGGAATAAGATCTTTTAAGCGTGGCTGCTGCATGATCGCATCGATGCTTATTCCTGCACGGCTTAAAATAGTCGTCACATCAGCAAGAACGCCAGTTTGATCTTCGGCATTAATACGGATGTAGTATCCAGTGGTCATTTCTTCACGTGGAAGAATTGGTAAATCAGTTAGGGCTTCAAACGCAAGCTGTGGAATTGTGCCAGCACCATCTTCAGTATATGAGATGTCACGGACAATATCGACAACATCAGCAACCACCGCTGATGCGGTCGGGCCTGCACCTGCGCCTGCGCCATAGTAAAGCGTTGGACCAACGGCATTGGCTTGAACCAATACGGCATTTTTAACGCCATTTACATTGGCAATCAGTTGGTCTTCAGGGATCAGCGTTGGATGTACACGAAGCTCAATGCCTGTTGCAGCACGACGTGCAATACCTAAATGTTTAATACGGAAACCAAGGTCCTCAGCATATTTGACATCTTGCGCAGTAACTTTGCTGATGCCTTCAGTGAAGACTTTGTCAAATTGGAGTGGGATACCAAAAGCAATAGAAGCCAGCAATGTTAACTTGTGCGCCGCATCGATCCCTTCGACGTCGAATGTTGGATCTGCTTCTGCATAACCGAGTTCTTGCGCTTCTTTGAGAACGTCTGCAAAGGCACGACCTTTTTCACGCATTTCAGTCAGGATAAAGTTACCGGTACCGTTAATGATACCTGCAAGCCAGTCAATTTTATTGGCTGCCAAACCCTCACGGAGGACTTTAATAATTGGGATACCACCTGCGACAGCTGCTTCATAAGCAATCTGAACGTGATGATCATCGGCCAATTTAAATAATTCATTACCGTGTTCAGCTAATAAAGCTTTGTTGGCTGTGACCACTTGTTTGCCATGAACGATTGCTTCACGAATCACTTCATACGCAGGGTGAATGCCGCCCATAACTTCAACTACAACGTCTACATCGGGTTGACGGACGATATCCAATAAATCAGCACTTTGCTTCACTGAAGCAGGCAGTTCTAAATCAGGACGAGGGCGACGCGTACCCACATGGGTAATTTCAATTTCACGACCGGTGCGACGTTTAATCTCAGCAGCATTTTCTTTTAGTAGTTTAAGGGCACCACCACCCACAGTACCAAGACCGAGGATTGCCAGACGAACTGGTTTCACGTCACACTCCATTTATTTCATCATTGCTTTAAGTGAGTTTAGATCATAGCTAAAAAAACGTTCGGACTCTAGGGTAGAAATCACTTTATTCCTACCCATAAAAAACATTCATTTAGCCTATAAAAATTAGTTATTTAAGCGCACTTTCAAGTTCGGAAGCCGACATGTAAGCACCGATGTGTTTGCCTTCTGCGTTATAGATCGCTGGCGTACCATTCACACCAATATTTAGACCCATTTCATACATGCTGCGCACTGGGTTTTTACATGATGCTGGCTCGATTTGCTCACCGGCAATGGCTTTATCAAATGCGGCACGACGGTCTTTGCTACACCAGATAGTTTCCATCATTGGCATGTGTTGTTCACCACGTGGCCAAGCGATGTAACGGACTTCAATGCCACGGGCATTAATATCATCCATTTGTTCATGTAATTTGTGGCAATAAGGACAGCTGACATCGGTAAACGCATAAACCACGTGTTTGGTTTTACCTTTGGCTTTATAAATCAGTAGGTCTTCAGTTTTTAATTGATCAAATAATTTTTTATTGGCCTCTGCTTGTAGTGTATCGCCTACATTAAAGAGTTGTTTTTCACCTAAACGAACCACGTCGCCTTGGAAAATGTATTTACCATCAGCTGTAGCATAGACCGCAGGCATGCCTTCAAAGCTTACCCAAAACAAATTAGGAACTTCAGTCGCTTTCACCCCAGTGACTTTGGCATTGATATTGGCTTTTTGCAGATTAGATTGCAAAGTATCAATTAAACGCTGCTGAGCATTACGTTCAGATAAATTCGAAGCTTCACCAGTTGCAGGCGTACTTGCCGTTAATGTCGCATCTTTCTTTTCGTCATTATTTGAATTAGAACAAGCCACTAACGCCATACTGGCAACAAGTGTCGATGCGAGAAAAATTTTTGAACGGGTAAATAACATAAACAACCCTTTTCTTTTAGCTTTATCAAACAGGTGAGTAAGCATAGCAAAAAATATCGGGCACAATAGAACTTCTTGGTCTGATATTTCCTGCCGTTAAGCTCTCGGATGATAATCTGAATGTAATTTTTGCATACGAACCTGCGCAACATGGGTATAAATTTGTGTGGTGGATAAGTCACTGTGGCCGAGCAGCATCTGCACTACACGTAAGTCGGCACCGTGGTTGAGCAAATGCGTGGCAAAGGCGTGGCGTAAGGTATGTGGTGATAATTCGGCTTGAATGCCTGCAATGAGCGCATAGCGTTTAATCGCGTACCAAAAGTTTTGGCGACTCATCATTCCACCAAGTTGAGTGAGAAATAAAGCATCGGTTGCACTTTTGTATAAAACGGGACGTGCTTCAGCTAAATACTTCTCGATCCATTCCACCGCCATTTGTCCTAAAGGGACTAAGCGTTCTTTATTGCCTTTACCGGTAATTCGTAAATAGCCTTGTTTAAGATTGATCAGTTCTAATCTTAAATTTAATAACTCAGAGACACGTAAACCACAGGCATACAGCACTTCGAGCATGGCACGATCACGTAGACCCAATGCGGTGTTGAGGTCTGGGGCATTAATCAGGGCTTCAACATCTGCTTCAGATAAATCCTTTGGTAGGGCACGACCCAATTTGGGTGTTTTATGGATTGCAACAGGATTGTCACTGCGTATTTTTTGTTCACGCAAGAACTTGAAAAATGAACGCAGTGCAGAAAGTGAGCGGGCGATCGAGCGAGGGCTTTTTCCTTGTTTAGTCAGGCTAAGCAAGACATCTGAAATGTCGTCACTGCTCCAATCAGTCATGATATGTGTATGACACCCACTGCATTGAATTAAATCAGATAAATATGCATTTCGAGTATGTGGACTGACCGTTTGAGCAATTAAATCATCACGATATCCGTGTAAAAAACTGAGTGTTTCTGGAATTTGGACTGGGGTCGGGATTCGTGGTTTTTTATTTAACATGTGCCGCTCATTTTTGAAATTAAACCAAGAAATCACAATGGTTTAATGCAATGTAATTTAAAAAAATAGTCGTGTCGATGCTAGATTGTTAAATGAGAATTGAAATCGAATCCGATTTGTTAATTATTCTCATTTGTTTGTATAATATTCAAAATTTTTTAGGGTTAGTTGCGTGCGATTATCTGATTTGAAAGTGAAACAAAGCGCAGTCATTCATAAGGTACATCGTAACCAGAATGGCAACAATGCTCCGGCTGATTTAGTCGCTAGCCGTTTAGAGACTTTGGGTTTTGTTCCCGGAACAAAAGTACAGGTGATTACCAAAGGTATTTTTGGTGGTGACCCGATTTTAATTCAAGTTGGGTTTACTCGTTTCGCACTGCGAAAAATAGAAGCTGAAAAAGTGGAAATAGCAATGGAAGGTGCATCAGCATGAGTGATGCGTTACGTATTGCCCTCGTTGGTAATCCAAACTGTGGTAAAACTTCATTATTCAATCATTTAACGGGTACACGTCAGAAAGTTGCGAACTATGCTGGGGTAACGGTTGAGCGCAAGGTTGGTCAATTTACGTTGCCATCGGGTAAATCTGTTCGAGTTTTGGATTTGCCGGGGACGTATAGCTTAGAAGCGACGAGTCCTGATGAAGCCATTACGCGTGATGTCGTGCAAGGTAAAATTGCAGAAGAAGGGCATCAAGATGTCTTTTTATGTGTAGTTGATGCGACAAACTTAAAATTGCACCTCGGTTTGGTCATGGAAATGATCGATTTGGGTCGTCCAATTTTACTTGTCCTCAATATGATGGATGAAGCACGCCGTCGTGGCATGCAAATCAATACCCAAAAGCTGTCTCAGCGTTTGGGCGTTCCTGTTGTAGAAACCGTTGCTGTACGTAATGCGGGTATTGAAAACTTAATGGGTGCTTTGGATGCTGAAGGTTTCAGAAAACCAGATGCGTCATTAAGTGATACCAATCTTTCTGGGACTAACCACGAAAAAATTGAACAAATTTTAAAAGACGTGGTGATGTTTGTTGATCATGAAGATAAACGCTCAGACTTCCTTGATAAAATTTTTCTACATCCAGTCTTTGGTTTAATTACCTTAGCGGTGATGATGTTTATTATCTTCCAAGCGGTGTTTGCGTGGGCTGCGCCGTTTATGGAAGGTATTGAATGGGTGCAGGATTGGGTTGGTGAAGCCGCAGGTGGCATGATTTCCAATCCATTACTACAGAGCTTGGTTGTTAAAGGGATTATTGAAGGTGCGGGTGGCGTAATTGTCTTCCTCCCACAAATTATTATCTTATTCTTCTTTATTTTGGTTTTAGAAGAATCAGGCTATTTACCACGTGCAGCATTCTTGCTAGATAAGCTGATGTTTAAAGCGGGTTTGAGTGGACGTGCTTTTATTCCTTTGCTGTCGAGCTTTGCCTGTGCTGTACCGGGCATCATGGCAACCCGGAGTATTCAAGACCCCCGAGATCGTCTGGTAACGATTTTAGTTGCTCCATTGATGACCTGTTCGGCACGTTTACCGGTTTATGCTTTGTTGATCTCGGCATTTATTCCACAGCAAATGGTCTGGGGCATCTTTAACTTACAAGGCTTGGTGCTATTTGCATTATATGCAGCAGGGATTGTGAGTGCCTTAATTGTGGCAACAGTGCTGAAATTCTTCCAAAAAGATAAATCACAGCATGCCTTATTGATGGAACTTCCAAGCTACCGTTTCCCAGATATTAAGAGTGTTTGGATTGGTTTACTGGACCGTGCCAAGATTTTCTTGAAACGTGTCGGTGGCATCATTTTCGCTTTATCGATTTTGTTATGGTTCTTGTGTACTTTCCCGCAACCGCCAGAAGGCGCAACCTTGCCGGATATTGATTATTCATTGGCAGGTATGCTTGGGCATGTATTACAACCGATTTTTGCACCATTAGGTTTTAACTGGCAGATCTGTATTGCCTTAATTCCAGCGATGGCTGCACGTGAAGTCGTTGTGGCGGCATTGGGTACGGTGTATGCCTTGTCTGCAACAGATGACGATGCTATGTCTCAAGGTCTGGCAAATTTAATTAGTAGCGATGGGTCATTGGGTTGGTCATTGGCAACCGGTCTATCATTATTGGTGTGGTTTATTTATGCGCCACATTGCTTGGCGACACTGGCGACAGTTAAACGTGAAACTGGCTCCTTGAAGACGGTGAGTTTCATGACCATCTATTTATTTGGTTTGGCTTATTTAATGGCATTCATCACGTATCAAATTGCAACACGCTATTTTGGATCATGAATTTTGAATGGCAAAAGCTGAACAAAGGAGAGAGACATGCTTGAATCAATAATTATTGCGGTATTGGTGATTTGGAGTGCTGTCGTGGTGTTTAAGAAGGTATTTCCAAAAACATCGAACTCAGTTTTCAACTCCTTGTCCTTATGGTGTGAACGCCAAGGTTGGCATACACTGGCAAAACGTTTGAAGCCTAAAATGGCGATCGGTTGCGCCGGTGGATGTGGTTGCTCTGAGTCTGAGGAACCGGTAGCTAAAAAGGTTGAAGTACAAGCAGTGAAGTGGAAATAATCCTGCGTTGAACTGCTCGTACTAGATTATTTAAAAACCGTCATTTTAATGGCGGTTTTTTTACGAGCGGACACAAAAAAAATGTGAGAAAGTGAAAACATAAAAAGCATTCAAAACAGCAAAGTGCTAACATTTTGTCAGTTTTAAAAACCGACCAAAATAATGGGGCAGAAATGTTAATACAGCGTGGTGGATTGAAGGTTGTTGCCGGATTAGGGATTTCTGGTGTTTCCGCAGTGAATTTCTTACATAGCCATGGCTACCGCGTTGCAGTCACCGATTCACGAGCAGTCCCACCGGGTCATGATCAAATTCCAAGTGATGTACAAACTAGTTTCGGTCAGTTGGACCAAGATTTATTACTTCAAGCAGAAGAAATTATTATCAGTCCAGGGCTAGATCCAAAATTACCGCAAATTCAGGCGGCCATTGCAGCCAACATTCCTGTGGTTTCAGAAATTCAAATTTTACGTCGTGCGACAGATAAGCCAATTGTCGCGATTACAGGTTCGAATGCGAAAAGTACCGTAACGACTTTATTTGGTCTTATGGCAGCAGATGCAGGCAAAAAAGTGGCAGTGGGTGGCAACTTGGGTCGTCCAGCTTTGGATCTCACCAAAGATGATCCTGAACTTTATGTTTTAGAGCTTTCAAGTTTTCAATTAGAAACCACGTCGAACTTGGCCGCAGAAGTGGCTGTTGTGTTGAACATGAGTGAAGACCATTTGGACCGTCATGGCGATATGATGGGCTATCACACTGCGAAGCATCGTATTTTCCAAGCGGTGAAAAAAGTCGTGTATAACCGTGATGACTCATTAACACGTCCATTGGTTCCAGATATTACTCCAATGCAAAGCTTTGGCCTAAATGCACCAGATATGAATCAGTTCGGTATTTTACGTGATACTGATGGCACAATTTGGTTGGCACGTGGTCGTGAGCGGTTACTGAAAAGTACAGACATGTATATTCAAGGGACTCATAATGTGGCAAACGCCTTGGCATGTTTGGCTTTGGGTGAAGCGATTGGTTTACCACTCGAAGGCATGTTGAAAACCTTGAAAACCTTTAAAGGCTTAGAGCACCGCTGTGAATTTGTCAAAGAAGTGCATGGTGTTCGTTATTATAACGATTCTAAAGGCACCAATATTGGTGCGACTTTAGCTGCGATTGATGGTCTTGGTGCCGCGATTGAAGCCAAAGGCGGTAAAGTGGCGATTATTTTAGGTGGTCAAGGCAAAGGGCAGGACTTTACTGCACTGCGTGATTCACTTTCAAAATATGCCAAAGTTGCGGTGTTGATTGGTGAAGATCGTCCAATTATTGAAAAAGCGATTGAAGGGACAACCACGCTGATTCATGCTGAAAGTTTGAAACAAGCGGTTGAGCTGTGCCAACAAAATGCGGTAGCCAATGATGTGGTGTTATTGTCTCCAGCGTGCGCAAGTTTTGATATGTTTAAAGGTTACAGTGAGCGTGGACACCAATTTGTCGATTGCGTGAATGCACTCGTTTAAAAGAACGATAAGGAAAGTTGTATGGCTGGGTTGGCTCAGACGACCATAAATAGAATAAATGAAGTTGTAGAGCGTTGGCTTCCTCGGTTACCTGCCGAGGTCAACGTGCGCAATGTTTTGGTGTTCTGTGTTTTGGCATTGTTGTGTATTGGTTCGATCATGGTGGCATCTGCATCTATGCCCTATGCAGAACGCATGCATGAAAATGCCTTCCATTACATTTCACGACACGGTATTTCGATTGCCGCCGCCGCCGCCGCTGCCTATATCGCCTATAAAGTGCCGTTAAATGTTTGGTTTAATAACACCTTCTTTTTATGGATTGTGACCATTGTCCTGTTAGCTGCCGTTTTGGCGGTAGGTACTGAAGTCAATGGTTCTAAACGTTGGATTCGTATTGCTGGTTTCACCTTACAGGCTTCGGAAGTCGCCAAAGTCATGATGGCGATATTTACCGCGGACTATGTGGTACGGCGTGCCGAAGAAGTCCGTAATAATATTAAGGGCTTGGTGCGTTTGGCAGTGATTATGGCTGCAACTGTCGGTTTGGTCATGGCAGAGCCCGATTTAGGGGCGACGGTGGTGATTGCCTTAACCATGCTAGGGGTATTCTTCCTCGCAGGTGCACCGTTGATTCAGTTCGCAATTGCCTTTGGTGCGATCATCATGGCCTTTGTGTTCTTGATTTTATTTGAACCTTATCGTTTAGAACGTTTGATGTCCTTCTCAAATCCATGGAATGATCCATTAGGCGCAGGCTACCAGTTGTCGAATGCATTAATGGCTTTTGGTCGCGGTGAATGGTTTGGTGTCGGCTTAGGTCATAGTATTCAAAAAATGTCTTATCTACCTGAGGCACATACCGACTTCATGTTGGCGGTTTTGGGCGAAGAATTTGGCTTCTTTGGGATTTTGACCGTATTGACGCTGTCATTTGTGATGTTGATCTGCTGTATTCGCATTGGTCATCGTGCTTTACGTCATCAATACCTACGTGCAGGCTACTTGGCTTATGGCATTAGTATTATCTTCTTGCTGCAAATTTTGGTGAATGCCGGCATGAACATGGGCATGCTTCCTACCAAGGGTCTGACCTTACCGTTTATTAGTTATGGGGGGTCTTCTTTGATTATCTGTGCGGTTATGGTGAGTCTGATATTAAAGATCGATGCCACGACCAAAGAAGTAAACCCAAGTAAAGAAGAATCAAGCTTCTAAATTCGTATCTCGTTGCGGATCGGGAGATGCATGGTGGAGTACACTGGCTGGCATCTCCGTTCCACAATGGAGACATTTGACCAAGCTCGCCTTGGCTTTAGAAAGGGGAATCAATGGGATAAAAAATAAAGAAAAATAATTACGTTGCTGTTTTAACTCATACTGAGTTCTGCTGCGGCACACAGGGCAAGTAAATTGGCTCTTTTCAATGACTTTGGTTTTCGGACCAAATCCAAAAATAAAAAACATTAGGCTCTCCAATGGTCGATTGATCACTTTATTAAAGCATAATTCAATTGAAAATCGAGTGATTGGCTCAGATAGGGATGTGGGTTTATTGATAGATTTGAGGCAATGCTGTGCCATGGGGAATTTGTTGAATATCCCACTGCGCAATCGCCTGTTGTAGCATAATGCGCGGCGTGTCTAAGTCGACTGGCGGTTGATGTAGGGCCTGCAATGCTTGTTGCAATAAAGGTGCTGCTTGGTTTAAATCAAGAGCTTGAGCCATATTCTGTTTTGACAGTTTTTGTCCCTGATTATTCATTGCCAATGGCAAGTGCATGTATTCAAGGCGTGGATAACCCAAAACCTGTCCGAGCCAAATTTGACGTTCGGTATTGTCCAAAAGATCAGCTCCACGTACAACATGGGTCATCCCTTGTAGGTAGTCATCCACCACGACAGCAAGTTGATAATTGATAATGCCATCACGGCGTTTTAAGACAAAGTCACCCAAATCCTGCTGCAGATTGGAGCAATGCGTTCCTTGTAAGCGGTCGGTAAAACAAATGTTCTGTGCATCGACTTTGATTCGAATGGCCTGATCCTGAAGGGGAAGGCCCAGATTGCGACATGTACCTTGATAGATATGATTTGAACCGAGCATTTTTCGGGTGCATTGACAAGCATAGACCAAGTCTTGGGCATGCAAATGTGCAATGACTTGCTCATAGATTTCGAGGCGGTCTTTTTGAAAAATGATCTCGGCATCTGGTTCGAATTGAAATGCATCAATACAACGTAAGATGTGTTCTTCGCTGCCGGGGAATATCCGTGGAATGTCAGTATCTTCGATACGAACCACCCATTGCCCTTGATGGGCACGGGCATCGCAGTAGCTTGCGACTGCTGTAATTAAAGAGCCAAAATGCAAAGGGCCGGTTGGCGATGGCGCAAACCGACCCACGTAATGCTCTGCGGCTTTCCCTCCCTTATCTAAAGGGAGGGCTAGAGAGGAATTACTCAACACAGAATTAACCGTTATTTTGCTTCTCTTTGATCTCTGCAAGTGTTTTGCAGTCGATACATAAAGTCGCTGTTGGACGTGCTTCTAGGCGACGTAAACCAATTTCGATACCACACGTTTCACAGAAACCGTAGTCATCATTTTTGATCGCTTCAATTGATTGTTCAATTTTACGGATCAGTTTACGTTCACGGTCACGTGTACGAAGTTCAATCGCAAATTCTTCTTCTTGCGTTGCACGGTCGTTCACATCTGGAAGCGCAGTATTTTCGTCTTGCATGGTATTCAAAGTACGGTCTACTTCTGACATTAACTCAGCTTTCCACGCCAATAAGATGTGGCGGAAATGCTCAAGTTGCCCTTCAGACATGTATTCTTCATTCTTTTTAGGCTGATAAGGTTCAATACCAAATAAGCTTGCAGTAGAACCACCTTCAGTCGCCTTTGGCTTTGATTTGCGCACGCGTTTGGTAGACTTTTCGTCTACTACATCAGTTTGTTCGTCTAAGACTTGATTTTGGTTGTCATTCGCCATATAGGGCATTCCTCATCATATGCATATATCTATACGCAAAAAATATGGTGATATGCAAGTTTTTTATCCACCCAACACAGAGTTTCCTTCTGTGGGGGTCGTCATCATATAGACTTTTTCTGCTTATTGATAGTCTTTGATGTTTGGATTCTAACTATCACTTTTCCTTTAGAAGGCATAAAGTAAAGCAAAAAAATCAAATTGAAAAGTTAATAACCTGAAATTTCAACATTAATTTGAGGTTGTTTCAATTTGACTCGAACAACTTCCGTTTTAAATTCACCATTATCATTCAGATAGAGTGCACGATACCCTGGTAAAGCTTCATCTAAGGCAAAATTTTCACTATGTGGTTTGAACTGAACACTGGTCGAAGGTGTCGATAAAAACTGAATATTGTGCCATTGATTAGATGAGTCTTGATGCACGTGTCCGCACAGTACAATTTTGACATTGTCGTGATGTGAAAGCACATCCATCAGATGTTCAGCATTCTTTAGTTTATGCTGATCTATCCAATGCGATTGCATGGCAAAAGGGTGGTGGTGGCATGCCACAATGATGTGTTGCTGTGGGTGTGCTGTGAGCAACTGATCTAATTGTTCCAACTGCTGTTGTGATACCCAACCATCGACTTTTCCCTTGACCGCACTGTTTAGTAAAATCAGACACCAATTGCCTAATGCGATGCAGTGTGCCCGATCTTCCTGTTGATGAAAAGGGAAGCAAGATGCTTCGTCATGGTTCCCCGGAATCTGATAAAACGGAAACGGCTGCTGTTGCATATATTCGCGATAACGCGCATAGGTGCGCTCTACCGGCACTTGTGCAAGATCGCCAGTATGGACAAGCGTATCGATGTGATGATGGTTCAACTGAATTTGTTGAATCACATCGTGAAAACTCTGCTCTGGATTCATGCGGACAAACTCAAGATCTTCCTGATCCATTAAATGTGTGTCCGAGATCTGGATCAGTGTCCAGTCGTATTGTGGTGTGTCCCTTAAAGTCATGTCCTTCCCCTTAGACATTCCTTGTAGTATGTATTTGTTGTTGTAACCATTGCAAGGCCATAATGACAGGTGCGTTTTTTAGCCGACCATTGGTTAATAATTCAGGAATATCAGCATAATCTAAGATATGCAATTGAATATTCTCTCCTTCATCAGGCATGCCAAAGACTCCACCATGTTCAGGCAGTTCTGCTTCAGCACTATAAAGGTGGAATAATTCCGCGCAGGCACCCGCAGAGGGATAAAAACTAAATAAATGCTGTAGTGCATCTAATTCACAGCCTGATTCTTCCAAACTTTCACGGCGGATACAGCTTTCAGCAGATTCATCACCATCGAGCACGCCGGCAATGATCTCAAGTTGCCAAGGTGAAGTTTCATCATCAATCGCCCCAATTCGGAATTGTTCAATTAAGGCAAATTTTTGTTGTTGATGACTATAGATCAGCACACCTGCTGCTTCAGGACGATGAATCAATTCACGCTGAATGGTTGGAATCATGCTGTCTTGATGGAATAAGCGGTGTCGAAGCAGAACTTTTTCAACTTGAATAAAGCCTTTATAAAGATGTTCACGCCCTTCAATGCTGTAATCTTTTTTGTTATATGTGGCCTGTTTAATAATATTCATAAGCGCTAATTAGGATGAAATCTTCCATTTCATCCTAACCGAGATTTTGTTGAATACAAAAGATTTTTTTTAAGCTTTACACTTTGTGGTACAACTTTTGACCATGTTCATGATAGGCCGCTTTCATGCTCTGTAAACCTGTTTCAATTTCAGGATTAGATTCTGAAGAAAGCTGCATATCTTGCTGATTTTTTGCATAATCTCTCACATTTTGTGTGATTTTCATCGAGCAAAATTTAGGTCCACACATCGAACAAAAATGGGCTGATTTATGTGCTTCTTTCGGCATAGTTTCATCATGCATGCTACGCGCTGTATCAGGGTCTAAGCTCAGATTAAATTGGTCTTCCCAGCGGAATTCAAAGCGTGCTTTGGATAATGCATTATCACGAGCCTGCGCACCAGGATGACCTTTGGCAAGGTCTGCGGCATGGGCTGCAATTTTGTAGGTGATAATGCCGTCTTTGACGTCTTTTTTATCTGGTAGACCAAGATGCTCTTTCGGGGTCACATAACACAGCATGGCGGTGCCATACCAACCAATCATTGCCGCACCAATGGCAGAGGTAATGTGGTCATAGCCCGGGGCAATATCGGTGGTGAGTGGTCCAAGGGTATAGAAAGGTGCTTCTTTGCAAACCTCGAGTTGTAGATCCATATTTTCTTTGATCATGTGCATTGGTACATGGCCTGGGCCTTCAATCATGACTTGTACATCATGCTCCCATGCCCGGTGAGTCAATTCACCTAAGGTGCGTAATTCACTAAATTGAGCTTCATCGTTGGCATCTTGAATACACCCCGGACGTAAACCATCACCTAAACTGAATGACACATCATAGGCTTTCATGATTTCGCAGATTTCATCAAAATGCGTATACAGGAAGTTTTCTTCATGATGCGCTAAGCACCACTGCGCCATGATGGATCCGCCACGTGACACAATACCAGTTAAACGGTTGGCGGTGAGTGGAACATAACGAAGCAGCACGCCTGCGTGAATCGTAAAGTAATCGACACCTTGCTCGGCTTGTTCAATCAGTGTGTCTTTGAAAATTTCCCAGGTTAAGTCCTCTGCGACACCATCAACTTTTTCTAAAGCTTGGTAAATCGGCACGGTGCCAATCGGTACAGGTGAGTTGCGAATAATCCATTCGCGGGTTTCATGGATATTTTTACCTGTCGATAAATCCATGATGGTGTCAGCGCCCCAACGAGTTGCCCAAGTCATTTTTGCCACTTCTTCATCGATGCTTGAACCAAGTGCTGAGTTACCAATGTTGGCATTGATTTTCACCAAGAAGTTACGACCAATAATCATCGGTTCACATTCAGGGTGGTTAATGTTGGCAGGGATAATGGCACGACCTTCAGCCACTTCTTGACGTACAAATTCTGGGGTGATTTCAGTTAAATTGCGTGCGCCAAAATTTTGACCGGCATGTTGGCGCATATCAACACCTTCATGTTGGCGCTGATTTTCACGAATCGCAATGTATTCCATTTCAGGAGTGATGATGCCTTGTTTGGCATAGTGCATTTGAGACACATTGTGTCCACGACGAGCGCGACGCGGTTTTGAAATATGCGCAAAACGAATCTCTGCAGTACGAATATCTCGAAGACGCTCTTGTCCAAATTTTGAAGTTAAGGTATCGAGTATTTCCGTATCATTTCGAGACTCAATCCAAGATTCACGGACATTGGGTAGACCTTGATTTAGGTCAATTTGAATATTGGGGTCGGTATAAGCACCAGAGGTGTCATAGACCAGGATCGGCAGATTTTTTTCTCCACCCAGACCTGTAGGCGTATCTGTAAGACTGATCTCACGCATTGGTACGCGAATATCTGGACGTGAGCCTTGGATATAGACTTTCTTTGACGCGGGGAGAATACGAGTGAGATCTTTAGCATCTTGTTCATGTTGAGCAGCGCGATCTGAAGCGGTGAGATTCGTTAATTGGTTCATTGCAATGATCCTTATGAATGACATCAACGAATCAAGCACGACCAAAAACGTGGCAGTTTATCTGATGGATTCACCTGAAAATAAAGGCGTAAAACCAAGAGATAAGAAGGGCTTAAGTTTTTAGATGGCTTGATTCCTACGCAGGTATTAACCTGATCAGGTTCAACGGTACTCATCCTTAAATTTAGCGAACTAAATTTAGATGATCTCAGCAGGAAATTACCTGCGCTCCGTCAAGCTTTGTGCGGATATTAGCATGAAGGCTGTTTTAAAACAGTGTTATTTTTCATCGATTTTCAAGTGCAGAATTTTAGGCAGGCCCGTGTGCAATTGAAATAGCGTTGGCTAAGTAGAGGACTGATTTACACAGATGGCATCACTAAAACAGTCTTTCTTATAATGCGGATCAGGATTACGGACACCAATTAAATTCAACAGCTGCGCTTCTGATCGCTGAGTAGATGCGGTAGTGTTTTGATCTAATAATTTTAAAAATAAACGCGCCTGATCTGCCAATTTGGAGTTTTTTAATTGAGCCAAGCGTTCAATTTCTTCTAAAGAACTGGCTTGAATACTGAGGCGGTCTGAAAAATCATTAGAAACGGGACTATGCGCTGAACCAATAAATAACAACTGGCTATATTGATATAGTAATTGTTGTGCATCTTTTTTGTATGGGCTATCTGGATATTGTTTGAGATAGTCTTCCCAAAAAATGGCGCGTGTCGCAATCTCTTGCGGCTCAATGGCTAAACTTTGTTGCAGCAAGGCAGGTTGTGCATTTTGTTCAGCCAGTTTTTCAATAAAGACCTGCTCAGATTCTTGCATATAAGGCGCAAAAATTTTGGCTAAATATTCAGGACTACGGCGATAGCGTAACTGTCCTTCACCGGCATCGAACAATTCCACATAGGCTTGGCCTTTATGTTTCAGTAAATACTGATCTCGGGCGATGAGCTGCTCATAATGATTTTGTTGAATGGTGGGATGCTGAGCCATATCAAAGGCAAATTGTTCGAACGCCATTTGCTGTTGAGCCGTACGTTCAACATGTAAAAAGTTGCGATACATTTGATTGGACAAGCGCAGTAATTTTTTTTGTTCGTCCGCTTTTAACAGCGGTAAGCAGACTTTGAGATCTTGGTTGATTTGTTCTAAAGCGAAAGTTGTGCGTTGATCGTCTATTTCCAGCATATTTTTTTCAAGTTTTCTGCACAGCAAAGACAAATCGACTGCTTCTTTTTGAACAGTCTTATTGTTGGGAAACTCTGGTGCAGGTTGAGGTTCAGGCTGTTGTTGGCATCCATTCAACATACTGAAACATAAAAACATTGCACTAAACTTTGCAGGCAGCTGAAAAAATTTTGACACAGGAACTCGATGCGCTATAGAAGTGGTATTGTCCGATGGAATGTCGACTATTTTATAGATGAAACACGTGCAATATGTGTACTATTGTACAGTTCTTTGTTATAGCGTTGTGAGTAGTGTCCGAAAACGACTGAAATTATCCGGTTTTGTCGCATTTGATATAAAAAATTAATAAAAATCATACGGAAATTTGCAAGGATATGATTAGTATCTGCTTAGTTTTAGGCTTGAATATTCAATCTCGGGTATTTGAATATTAGGAATTTACAAAAAAAATGAACAAAAAAGTTGTGGTGGGTCTTTGTTTGCTTTTCACGAGTCAATGGGCGTGTGCGCTAGACCTTGTGCAAGCTTATGAACGTGCAAAACAAGAAGACCCCAATTGGCAAGCCAATAAACTACAATATGAAGCGGATAAATTGAATTTGGGGATTGCCAATGGGAACTTACTCCCGACGGTAACAATCTCCGGAAATGTGACCCGAAAAAATCAAAATTCCAACCAAAGTGGCGCTCAAGCCGGGCTGATCATGCCAGACAGCACCACAACAAGACAAATTGCGCTCACTGCCCGTCAGCCCATTTTTCGTTGGGATGCATGGGAAGGGCTGAAGCAAGTCAAGACCTCGATTAATTTAAGTGAAATTAATCTGCGGATTCAAAAACAAGATCATATTTTAAATGTCTCTGAAGCTTATTTTAATGTCCTACGTCAGCAAGCATTGACGGTTGCCAACTTACAAGAAGAACAGGCGCTATCTGAACAGCTGCGCATGATGAATGCTAAATTAAAAGAAGGCTTGGTGGCAAAAAGTGACGTCAGCGAAGCCAATGCTCAATATCAAAATGCGCGGGCCAACCGTATGGCGACCAATGTTCAATTGGTTTTGGCGCAGGAACAATTACAGCAATTGATTGGGCCATATCGAGAAAATCTGGCGGTGTTACGTGAAGATTTTCAGTTTGAAAAACCGATTCCAAACAATGTGCAAGCGTGGGAAGAACTGGCTCAGGGGCAGAATCTAGGTATTTTACAAGCGCGTATGCAACAACGTTATGCGGAAGATGGTAAACGCGTCGAAAAAGCTGCCTTATATCCTCAGATTGAAGCGGTAGGGACCTATGGGTATAACAAGCAAAGTCCACAATCCATCATGTCGCAAGATGGTCAATTTGATCAGGTGGGGATTGAAATGAACTGGAATGTGTTTAATGGTGGACGGACACAGAAATCCATTAAGCAAGCGGCGATCAATGTTGAAAAAAGCCAAGCACAGGTGGATGCAGCAATTCGAAAAGCACAAACCGATGTAAAAAAATCTTATATGCAAGTCGAAACGGATCAAAGTAAATTACAGGCACGTAAAGCCGCGATGGATTCTTCCGCGCAAGTGTCTTTGGCCTCACAAGCCCAGTACCAAGAAGGTCTGAAAACTATGGTTGATGTGCTACTGGCACAGCGTAATGCCTTTTCAGCCCGTCAAGATTATTTAAATTCCAAGTACGATTATTTAATTCATGTTCTACAACTTAAAGCCTCAGTTGGGAAATTAACGGAAGCTGATTTAGTGGAAATGAATGCGTGGTTGGTCGATCAGAAAAATCAGCCATCGATCCTACTAAAGAAATAATCCATGGTCATAAAAGTTTCACAATCAATATGCTTTAATATGGCACTAAAATCTGCCGATTCACGTTGTAGTGGAGACTCGCTTTGCCTAATAATCCTGTTTTAAATCATCACATTTCTTCGCAATTCAATGAAGAATTGCAGGATGTGCATACCAAATTTATGACCATGGGTGGTTTGGTGGAGCAGCAGGTTGCAAATGCCATTCATGCCTTATTGGATACGGATGCAACGATGGCGATCGATGTTCAATTTCAAGACAATACGGTGAACCGTATGGAAACTGAAATTGATGAAGCGCTTACCCTAATTTTGGCGCGTCGTCATCCTGCTGCGATTGATCTACGCATGGTGATTGCGATGTCGAAAGCCAACACCGATTTAGAACGGATTGGTGATGAAGCGGCAAAAATTGCCCGTATTGCACAAAGCTTGTGTGAAGAGGGTGGTTCACCGCGTGGTTATATGGAAACACGTCATATTGGCAACCAAGTCCGCGTGATGATTCATGATGCGCTCGATGCCTTTGCACGTTTGGATGTAGATCAGGCTTTACGTGTCCTTTTGGCCGATGCTGATATTGACCGCGAGTACCAATCGGCAACCCGTACCCTCATGACGTATATGATAGAAGATCCACGGCACATTACTCGGGTGATGAATGTACTTTGGGTGCTGCGTTCACTTGAACGTATTGGTGACCATGCTCGAAATATCTCTGAACAAGTGATTTATATGGTGAAAGGTCTAGATGTCCGTCACACCAGTGTTGAAGAAATTGAGCAAAAAGTTCAGCGTTAATTGAATAAAACAAATATGAACGAAGCCCATCAAACGATGGGCTTTTTTCGGTCTAAAATTAACTATGTGTTTCTTCGTCTTCTTCAAAAGTACGGGCAATTTTGTCAATATTTAAACTTTTCGCCATCGCATCGAAGATTTGCTTATAGGCACCTTCTTGATGGTACAAATCATGATGCTCCCCGTGTTCTACGATTTGTCCGTCTTTCATCACATAGGTGTAATCAGCATCGATAATTTGCGACAAACTATGCGAAATCATGATAACGGTACGCCCTTGCTTAATTTGATCCAGACTATTTTTAATTTGTTCAGCCGCGATCGCATCTAAACTTGCAGTCGGTTCATCTAAGAAAATAATCGGCGGATTTTTTAGGAACATACGTGCCAAGGCAATACGCTGTTGCTGTCCACCTGAAAGCAGTAAGGCATCTGCTTCATAGGCATGTGGTAGTTTTAAAATCTGATCATGGATCGAGGCTTTCCGTGCTGCATCAAAGACTTCTTGCTCTGTGGCTGTACTTTTGCCATAGCGAATATTTTCAAAAATTGAACCTGGGAAAATATGATTTTTTTGTAATACCAAACCAATATTTTCACGTAAATACTGTGTATCAATCTGTTCTAAATCGATGCCATCGAGTTTGATATTGCCCGCTTGAGGATGATAAAACTTATCCAGTAAGCTAATTAATGTCGATTTACCAGCGCCAGATAAACCAACCAAGGCGGTGATTTTGTTCGGTTGGATGGTCATGTTGATGCGGTGCAATGCCTGAAAGCCATTGGGATAGCTAAAGTCGACATTGCTTAATTCAAACTGACCTTGAATCGGAGGTTGGGCAGTGCCACTGGTTTCAATTTCATGATCCGCTTCTAAGATATTAAAGAAGCTTTCCGAATAAATCATCGCAGAGTTAATTTCATCATAGATACGATGCAGCGAGCGAATCGGGGCAGAGACGTTATTAAATAACAACACGTGATACATAATCATCCCGATACTCATTTGCCCATCCAAAACAAAATAGGCTGTCAGAATGATGATCAGTACCACACCGACCTGTTCGATAAAGGTTTTGAGTCCGTCAAAGATATAACTGGTTTGCCGTGTCTGCATTTGGTTTTCAGTCAGCGACTTTTGCAGATTTAATTGTTTTTTCGATTCGACGGCTTCTTTGTTAAAAGATTTAATGACCGTTATCGAATTGATAATACTCAGAATACCCTGATTTTTCTTTTCAAAATTATCGCGTAGGGCACGGCGTTTGCCTGCCAGTTTTTGTGATTGTTTGAAGGTCAGCCAAAAATAAATCGGCACGATAATTGTGGCCACCACACCAACCCAAACATTGGCATAATACATTAAGCCCAGTGCAATAATGGCACTGGTAAATAATGGTAAAATATCAATAAAAAAGATTTGAACCAATCGTGTGAGCGAGCTGACACCCCGATCAATTCGAGTTTGGAGCTTACCTGCTTGGTTGTCTTGTTGATCGAAGAATGCCAATCGATAGGTGATAAATTTTTCAATAATGCCTTGGGACAAATCCTGAGAAATTAAAATACGTAACTTTTCACCAAACGATTTTTGTCCAAATTGCACGATGGCATTGATGACTTCTTTTCCCAGTAAGACCACGCTGATGGTGATTAATATATGCCAACCATTGGCTAGACCGAGACCTTGTTGCAAAAGCTGATTGATGCTGTCTACGGCATATTTGAGTGTCAGGGCATTTACCTGTGCCGTAAGTGAGCCAATTAAGGTCAAGATCAGCGTCACGACCACCAGCCAGCGGTATGGCTGTACGAATGGACGTAATTTTTGGAAAAGCTGCCACAGGTTCATAAGCAATTATTTTTATTGTGAATATGAGCTTTAGTCTAAGACTGAAAATTCTATGCGACAAGTAATGACAATGTTTTGATTTGTGACGAGAGTTTTTCGGCTAAGATATTTTTTAAATGTGCTCACGACATCAGCATCACGCTGCTGTGCCAAACAGTGTTGAGTTGAACCGATGAATTTTGAATTATTTACGCCTGAACCGCATGCAAATCTGTTGCCCTATGATGGTGAAGTTGAAGATTATGGATTGATCTTCAATGCTGAAGACAGTGAAAAATATTTACACTATTTCCTCACGCAGTTGGCTTGGCAGCATGATGAAGTCATTTTGCATGGACAGTATTTTCAAACGGAACGAAAAGTGGTTTGGTATGGAGATGCTCATTATGAGTATCACTATTCAGGCATGCAAAAGCAGGCATTGATCTGGAATCCAGCTTTACTGCGCTTAAAGCAACATATTGAGCAACGGGTGGGTCAGACGTTTAATTCCTGTTTGGCCAATTTATACGAAAATGGTACGCAAGCGGTGGGGTGGCATAGTGATGATGAGCCATCTTTGCTTTCACCCACACAGCAGATGGTGATCGCATCTTTGAGTTTTGGCGCAAGCCGAAAGTTTTGCTTTAAACATAAAAGCACTCAAGAGAAAGTACAGCTTTTACTGCAAAGTGGACAGTTGATTGTGATGCGTGGGAAAACCCAACGGTATTGGAAACATGCCCTAATGAAGTCGATGAAAGTGACCGAGCCGAGGGTGAATTTAACCTTTCGTTATTTCTATGATCAACAGCCGTAAAAAAAGCCCATATCTAGATGAGCTTTTTTCTTTCTCTGAGGAAGAGTATAGCGACAATCAACTGAAATCATGGAACACATGGCTGAGATGACTGCTAAAGAACAATAATCATATTATGATAATTTATCCAATATTTATAATTAATAAATTCAATTAATAATATGGGTTTATCAGATTAATTAAATAGCATCTTTACAATATTGCATCAGTTATGCGCAAACAGATCAGGCTTAAATGGTGTCCGATTCTTCCATCATACTGCTGTATTTTTTCTCAATACGCGCTGTACAGTCTTGCAGCATTTCTACAACTTTCTGAAAATTCATAAAATCAAAACGATTTTTAGACGCCAATAGGGTCAAAGCAAGTGGGGGTTCTTTACTGGAGAATTTAATCGGAATCGATAGGCTCGACATATTCGGGTCAACTTCACCATTGGAAAAATAATAACCCTGCTTTTTAATCTTTTTCATTTGCAGCATAAATTCTTCTTCATTATGCGCAAAACCAACTTGAGATAATTCATCTGCAAAACGGTGGTAATAATCTAAAATCCGTTGCTTGGGTAACTGGGACAAAATCACTTTAGATGATGAGCCTTTATACATCGGACGCGGGCTACCTCGACCATAAGCCAAGGCAGTATAGTCTTTGTAAAGTTCATGATGCACATCAATACAAGAGTCGATATTCAGATGCGTCAATAAGCAACAAGACTCTGTGCGTTCCACAATTTCTTTCATGAAGGGAATGCTAATTTGCACCAATGGATCGGTGGTGCGAGAAATAAAATCAAGCACAGCAATTTTTGAACCCAGTGTGTAATCGCCAGAAGTCCCACTGAGGCGCTGCAATAATTCAGCAGAAACCAGTTCTTTTAAATAGCGATAGCTCGTTGGTTTAGATAAGCCTAATTCTTCACTAATAATGTCGACATTGATGATGGGACGAGCAACTGAAAATAAGTCGAGTACGGTGAGAATTTTACCAAAACTGGAAAGCGCCATAAGAACCTGCTTGGTCACAATAAAAAATGAATCGTTAAGTTACTTTATAACAAATTGCTCGGCCTGATGTTGCGATTTTCTACACTGGAAATGAAACAAATCTGAAATATCACAGGGTTTCTTGGGTCATCCTGATAAAAGCATAGTAAAAACCTGAAATACTCATTTAAAATATAGTTGAATTATCAAAATAAGATATTTTTATTGACTTCGGTTTGTTTTTTTAGCAAAATTGCTATGAAAATATCCTATATTGAATAAATATTGCCCATCTGTTCGATGCGCAGGCAATGTTGCACATTACTTTTTGTATTCAAATGGTTTGAAATACGATTTGAATCGCTTCTTTACTTATTGAAATTTCTAGTCATTCCTGTGCCGTGATACAGGTTGTGCTGTCGAATGTTTAAGCATTCGATACGAGGTCGTTTTCACTAAAAAGAAGCAAACCACCGAGATCCATCATGCTGCTGACGAAACAAATACTCGCTTTTCGGCCCAATAAAATGGACTGGATTTTTGCGACCAAAACGTTCATCGCGGGCATGTTGGCATTGTATGTGGCCTTTGTACTGAATTTGGCTTATCCGATTTGGGCGATTGGCACCGTTTTCGTGATCGCGAATCCATATTCAGGGATGACGTCTTCAAAAAGTTTGTATCGTGTATTAGGGACGTTCTTAGGGGCGGCCGTGTCGGTGGTGGCACTGCCACATCTCATTCACATGCCTGTACTGTTTACGGTGTTTTTAGCGGTTTGGGTTGGGTTTTGCCTGTATTTGTCACTGCTAGACCGTACGCCTCGTAGTTATGTTTCCATGTTGGCGGGTTATACCACGGTCATTATCTGTTTTAACGTCTTGTATTTTATTGATACCGCTTCGATCTTCGATATGGCCTTGGGGCGTTTTCTCGAAATTACGGTGGGTGTGGTCTGTAGTGCCATCGTGACCACGACATTATTTCCAATGCATATTGGCCCTGCCGTCGAAACACGGGTGAGCAAAACCTTTGCCGATACCAAAGAAATTTTTGATCAGATTTTATTAGAGCCTGCCGAGCTAAAAAATTATTCTAAAAATCTCGGCAATATTGCACGAGATATCGCCGATATACATGTCATGGCGGTGCATTTGTCTTATGAAAAATCCACCTTAAAAGGCATGACACGTCCGTTGCAGGAAATCTTGCATCAGTTGAGTTTGTTGGTCAGTAACCTGGTGGCCATGTCTGAGCGGATGAAACAATTAGACGGTTTAGACACACATTATCGGACGGCACTCAAGCAAGCCCATGAACATATTGCCGCGTTTTTATTAGATCAACATCAGATTGAGGAAAGTGAACTTAATCAATTACCTGAACAATTTGAGCAAGATTTTCAACACATTCAGACACAGGCATTGCCATCACAGCAGGTGATTTTGGGTAGTCTAAAAATGGATATTCGCCATTTTATTCAGAATATCCGTGCGATTCGCTTGCTTTGGCAGCGGGTACAGCAAGGCGACTCCACTTTACCAACCACACTGACCGCCTTGAGCAATAGTCATTATCCGACTTTGCACCGTGATGCGGGGGTTGCTATTCGTGGCGGAGTGTCTGCGTGTCTGATTATTTTAATTTCTACGGGTTTTTGGATCGTTAGTGGTTGGAAAGCTGGATTTATGATGGCTGAAATGGCTGCGATCAGTGCCTGTATTTTAACGGCAATGGATAACCCTGTTCCTGCATTGAAAATGTTTATTCGAGCCAATATGTATGCGGCTTTCATGGTGTTTATCTACGCCTATGGCATTTTCCCGCATGTGACCGCCTTTTGGCAGTTGATCGTGGTGTTAGCACCGTTTGTGATGTTCTGTTTGATGCTGTTTTTACATCCGCCTTTGATTGGGATCAGCTTGCCGCTTTTGATGGGCACCATCATGGGACTGAATTTTCAAAACCGCTTTAGCCTCGATCAGGTGTTTTTCTTTGATGCATCGATTGGGACGGTTTTGGGACCCATTATTTCAGTGTTTATTATTCATTTAGTGCGTGCAATGTCACCAGATATGACGGCCCAACGCATACTTTCACAGCACTATAAGGCACTGCGTCAGGCTTTATATCTGCCGTATGGCTTACCGTTTCGGGTGCATTTACGCAGTATGTTGGACCGAATCGGCATCCTAAACAGCAAAATGGTGCAATCAGGGAACTTGAAACAACAGATCGAGTGGGCTTTGGTGGAAGCCAGTGCGGTGATTGATTTGACCCGCTTGCAAGAACTCATGAATAAACTCGATCCGAATGAAGCACTGGTCAGCGAACTCGAAGAGTTACAACAAGATTTAGATGACTATTTTCGGGCCATGGAACAAGGGCAAAAGAATGTGTATATGAGCTTGAAACAGCAAATTGTAGAGCGAATTCAACGATTGAATCAGGCCGTTCAGGGTGTTGAAAACGACGATGTTATGCATCGAATTCAGTATTCACTGAACAATATTCAAAGCAGTTTGTGTCATGTCCTAACACAGCAGACTCCAAATCATTAACAGGTCGAGGCACAACATGGGTGAGCTAAATGTATATGGCGTCTATGTGCCCATTCTATTGATTCAAGCGGTATTGGCCTATCTGTTATTGCGGGTCATCATGAGTTTGCTTGACCGATGGATGGCGCCAGATTGGGTGCCGATGCCCAATATTTTTTATTTGGGTGTATTTGTGATGTTGCTTTGGCTGGTGCATGAAATCTTTATTTTTTGCCAGTTCTAAGCCCCTAAAAAATGAAATGATTGAGGTAATCGTATGACCAATTTGAATGTCCGAAAATATGTTCGGCCTGTATTGTTGATAATCGTGCTATGTGGTGCATTACTTGCGCTAAAACATATTTGGGACTATTACAATTCGGAACCTTGGACGCGTGATGGGCGGGTACGTGGTGACGTGATTCAAGTGTCATCGGATGTTTCAGGTTTGGTCACAGACGTTTTGGTTCAAGACAACCAACAAGTGAAAAAAGGCCAAGTGCTGTTTCGTATAGATGTGGCACGTCAAGCTTTGGATGTTGAGCAAGCCAAATCTGACCTGGCGAAAGCCAAAGCAGGACTAGCAGGGGCTGAAGCGCAGCTTGCTGAAGCCAAAGCCAATCTAGTGAAGTCACAAGCTAATATTAATCTTGCAGATAAAAATGCAAATCGTTATGCAAGTTTGATGGACGGTGCGATTTCAAAACAAGAACAAGATCAAATGTTTGCAGTACGTGATCAATCACATGCAGAGCATGAACAAACTCAGGCAGCGATTGAACAAGCCAAAGCCAGTGTGGTGCAGCAAAAAGCCCTAATTGAAGCGGCGAATAGCAGTTTGCATTTGGCTGAATTGAATTTAAACCGTTCGGAAGTAGTTGCACCGACTGATGGAACATTGTCTAACTTTGAACTCAAAGCAGGGAATTACGTCAAAGTAGGACAAGCCGTAGCGGCCTTAATTGACCGTCAACAATTGTATGTTGTGGGATATTTTGAAGAAACCAAACTGGATAAAATCTATGTTGGCGCACCTGCAACAATCCAACTGATGGGAAGTTCTGAAGTTTATAAAGGCCATGTACAAGGCGTTGCAACAGGGATTGAAGACCGTGAACGTACATCGACTGATGGTTTACTGGCTAATGTCAATCCAACCTTTAGTTGGGTTCGTTTGGCACAGCGTGTACCAGTGAAAATTGTACTGGATGAAGTGCCGCATGATCAGCTGGCTTTTGTCGCGGGTCGAACCACCACGATTCATATTATGGATAAAAACTAAGTTATCCCCAATCATTTCATTTGCGCAGCATTGAGTGATCAATCTTGCGCATAAAAAAGCATCCTTTTTCGGATGCTTTTTTATTTGCCTGTTTGTTGAAAGCGCTTAAGGTTTCAGTCCCACTGGATTTCGATACCAACTTTCAATAAATAATGCTGCAGCAAGGCTGTCGGCAGAAAGATTCTTCGCACGGCCTTGGGCTTGATAATGATCTAATTCATCACGCGCTTCACGTGTAGTTAAGCGTTCATCGACCATCAAGGTTTCAATATTGGTTTGGTGGCGAAGGCGTCGTGCAAATTTACGCGCACGTGTGGAGAGTTCAGATTCGCTATCATCCATATTGAGCGGTAGACCCACGATAAACAAATCCGGCTGATACTGTTTCACAATCTTGAGTAGATTATCCCAATTGGGAATGCCATCTTTCATGGGAAAGAGTGGCAGGGGATTTGCACTTTCAATCAAGGCTTGTCCCACAGCTATTCCTGTTTTTTGTGTGCCAAAGTCAAAGGCCATAATCATTTGATATTGTGGTAAATCAGGCATGTCCAATCTCAGATGATAACCACGTGCGGTCTACGCCCATTTTTTTATAGGCAGCGTCCCAGCGGTCGTCATAAGGTAAGTTAAATATTAAATCCATGTCTGAGTCACAAATGAGCCAATCACCCCGAGCAATTTCTTCTTCTAATTGGCTTTTACCCCAACTGGCATAGCCTAGAGCCACCTGATAACGACCCACACCTTCATTGTGTGCAATCGCATCTAAAATATCTTTAGACGTGGTAATGCAGACATTTTCACCTACAGCAATAGACGAATGCCATGTCGGTTGACCGGTATGAAGAACAAAACCTGCCTCTGGGCGCAAAGGACCACCTTGCAACACTTCATGAGGATGCACATTATCTGCCTCAATTTCCAAATCATTCAAGAGTTCTTTGATCTGTAAACCTGATGGACGATTAATAATGATGCCTTGAGCGCCATCTTCATCATGTCGCGCTAAATAAATCACCGTATTGGCAAAGAATTCATCGTTCATTTCGGGTGGAGCAATCAGGCAGCGGTGTGTAAGGTATTGTTTAGTCACCTAATGGCTTCTCCTTATTGGGGTAAGTTTCATTCTTGGGGTGAATTGCATTCGAATAACGTTGTATTTATCAACATACTAGACTCACAAGTTTTCAACAATGAGTTTTTCTGCAAATTCAATATTTGTCATGCACGACCGATGAGGGACATGCTAAAAATCTTCATCGTGCAGGCAGGTCTACAATACGGTGAATTGTGAAGCGATGATTGGTGATTTGAACAACAGCAGTACAAAAGTGAGGAGAAGATATACGTGATGGATGACTGAGATTGCTTAAAATAGCAGGATAAACTGAGGGTAAAACAATGACACATTATTCAAAAATAATAGGGATGGCACTCTGTGCAAGCCTACCTATTTCAGGCTTTGCAGGAAGCGCTGACTTACAAAAACATGAATCTCAGGTGATTAAAAAATATAAAAACTTAAATTTTTATGAGGTCAATGAAGCGATAGAACGTGAAATTGTGGATGTCATTGCGGCAGATCCGAGCAGTTTTCACTACGGATTTACGCAACTCGAAAAGCAAGGTTTTGTTCATGTGCAATATTCACCAGATAAAAAACTTAAATTTTATAGTTTTGATGTGTCTGGCGGAGGCACGATGGGGGAGTGGAGCAGCTATGTGCAATATGCAACGGGAAAAACGCAACATTTAGATCAATTTGACTCAGGCTATATCAATCAAATTTTGCCGGTCAACATCCAAAATAAAACCGTATATTTGGTGAAGAGTTATTATAAAGGTGATAATTGCAGTGGACTACATCATCTAAGAGCTGTTGAAGTTGGACCAAAACAGTTACTTAAATCTTATGTATTTCAAACTAAGCAAAAGAAACTAGATCAAATCTCGGTAGATTATGACTGCCATTATGAAACCGATCGTCGTAGCGGTAATGAATATCTCAAAATCAGTCCGAAACACGTGGATGTAATGTTGCTCAATCAACAACATCAGCCGCAGTATAAATATTTACGCTATACCTTAGGCTCGAAAGCCTTTGTGTATCAGGGAGTTGTCAAATAGTGTGTTTAAGAAAAAAGCCTGTGTACTTTGAATACACAGGCTTTTTTGCAAGCATCAAAAATTAACTATGTTGAAATTTTAATTGTCGCAACTGTTTTGCGTGTTGTAAGGTCGTTTGACTAATCTCCACACCACCAGTCATTCGAGCCAGCTCTTGAATCCGATCATCTTCTTCTAACTCAATAATGGTACTGCTTGCAGGATCCGTTTGGCGTTTTTTCACCAAAAGATGTTGGTCAGATTGGGCAGCGACTTGGGCTTGGTGAGTAATACATAAAATTTGAACATGCTGCGCCAAATCAGCCAACAAACGCCCGACAATTTCTGCCGTTCCGCCACTGATCCCGACATCAATTTCATCAAAGACTAACACTTCTGATTCAGTTTTTTCAGCATTCATCACTTGCATGACTAAGGCAATACGTGACAATTCACCCCCCGATGCCACGCGTGCTAAAGGCTGAGCAGGAATCCCTTTGTTTGCGGTGAACAGCAGTTGAATAAAGCTCAAACCTTCACTTGAAGCTTGTTCTAGAGGCTCAAATTTAAATTCAAAATGTGCTTCTGGGAGCGCGAGCTGCTTCACTTGTTCAGTCAATTGCTTCGCCAATGGGGTAGATGCTTCACGACGAATATCATCCAAATGCTGTGCTTTGGCTAAAAAGTCTTGATGAGACACTTCCACTTGTTCAGCTAGGGTTTCAGGATCTTCAAGTTGATGTAATTGTTCTAGCTCAAGTTGCCACGCATCATAATCATTTTTTAAATCTTCAGGCTGAGTACGATATTTACGCGCTAAGCGATGAAAAACTTCGAGTTTAGTGTTTAATTCGTCCATACGTTCAGGATCGAAACTTTGACGATCAATAAACTGACGTAAATTTGCGGTGGCATCTTCAATTTCACTTTGAGCGTTCAGTAGCGACGTATAAATTTCAGAAAGTTGTTCACTACGTCCTGCATGCGATTCAATTCGACGAATGATCGCGCCCATTTCTTGATTGATATTTTGCTCGGCGTCATCGAGGGCATTTAGACCATAGCTACAATCCTGCATGATATGTTCATGATGACTGAGACGGTCAAATTCTTGCTCGATTTCCTTGTAGTCCGTTTGCACAAGGTCTTCAAGTTCTTCTAATTGAAGTTCAAGCGTTTCTATCCGTTGCTTACGTGTGGCTTGGGCATCGAGTGCTGCTTGGTGCTGTCGAATGTCCTTTTGCCACTTGCTATAGGCATCACGCACGGCTTGAGCAGGCTGATAAAAATTGTAATAGCGATCTAGCCAATGTTTTGGATAAGGCGGTTCCAAGAGTTGTTGTTGGCTGTGTTGGCTATAGAGTTGTACCAATAAGCGGCCAATTTCTTTTAACTCAGATAAGCTGCTCGGACGTCCATTAATCCATGCTTTGCTGCGACCTGTTGCAAAAATCACGCGACGTAAATGGATTTCGCCAGACTCATCATCTAGTTCGTGTTCTTTGAGCCAAAGCGCTTCAGGGCTGTGCTCTTGATAGCTAAAGGTCGCTGTCACATCGGCTTTGTCTGATCCATAGCGCACGTAGTTGGTGTCTGTACGTTCACCTAAGCAAGCTGATAATGCGTCTAGAAGTAAAGATTTACCTGCACCCGTTTCACCCGTCAGGACATTAAAGCCTTGTTCAATGTCGATGGCTAAATGGTCGGCTAATGCAAAATTGATCAGAGTTAAATGTGTCAGCATAAACGCATCCGAGCTGCGAAAAGTTCTAGTTAAAGATAATTAAGTTTTGTTTTGGTCACAAGACAAGTTTTATTTTAAGATGACGAAAAACCTCATAATTCTATCTTAAATTTCAGTTTAACAAGAAATTAGTTTCGTATCCGCTGTATCCATGCAGTGTTGTGATGTAAAGAGTAGGTGATCTTGCATAACGTGAGCTGAAACCATCAAATGTCCTGCCAAGTCCTCACAAAACACGTTTGTGTATGTATTCTTGTATTTAATCTAGCGTGTTATTGCCATAAAACGTCATGATTTGGTCACTCAAATCCACCAATATGATTCATCACGCTGCTATTTTTTTGAAATGAGTTTGCAGCGTTTCAATTAACCCTAACTAGGACTTTAGTGGATGAAACAAAAAAGTATTTTGTACAACAGCACAGCTTGTTTTAGACTCTAAATGTTGAGGTGGTGGGATGAAATAGGGGCACATCCAGTACTCAGATTTTTGTAATTATCTATCGCACAGTTTTCAACACAGATTGATTAGTTTTTGCAGCACAATTAAACTACATCGATCAAAATATTATAAATATGCTTTATCTGGAGAAAACGCATGTCAGCACAGTTTGATCATGTATCGGTAATCAAAAAATCAAATGTTTATTTTGGCGGTCTATGCATCAGCCATACTGTGCAATTTGAAGATGGAACAAAGAAAACACTGGGTGTGTTGCTTCCAACTGAACAAGCGCTGACTTTTGAAACTCATGTACCTGAACGTATGGAAATTATTTCAGGTGAATGTCGTGTTCAAATTGCAGATAGCGAAGAAAGCGAATTATTCCGTGCGGGCCAATCGTTCTACGTGCCAGGTAATAGCCGTTTTAAAATTGAAACAGACGAAGTCTTGGATTATGTGTGCCACTTAGAAGGCTAACGATTCAATCAATTTAGGCACAGTTTTTTAACCTTAAATCGGTTAAACTATGTGTCATAGCATAAATCCTGTAAAGCTTGCTTTGCAGGATTTTTCTTTTTGGCAGCCTATGCTGTGCTCTAGGGATATCATACCCTGTTCAAAAGTTTATCGAAGTTTGCAATTTAGAGGTCGTTCATGGCGAAACCGGAATATTATTATGGCGTTCATTCAGTGGAGTCATTACTGGAACTTGAGCCAGAACGCGTTTTAACTTTATTTGCGTTAAAAGGACGTGATGATCAGCGTTTAAAACGTATTTTTGAGCTTGCAGAACCGTTTGGTGTCAGCATTCAAAAAGCTAGTCGTGATAGTTTGGAAAAACTTGCGGGACAACCGTTCCATCAAGGTGTGGTTGCGGCTGTACGCCCACATCCAGTCTTGAACGAAAAAGATTTAGAGGCTTTATTACAAGCCAATCCAAATGCGTTGCTATTGGCATTAGATCATATTACAGATCCACATAACCTTGGTGCATGCATTCGTACAGCGGCAGCCATGGGTGTTGAAGCTGTGATTGCACCGCGTGATCGTTCAGCGACGCTTACCCCAACAGCCCGTAAAGTTGCTGCAGGTGGTGCTGAAAAAGTGAAGTTTATTCAGGTGACGAACTTGGCACGTACCTTGGCTCAAATCAAAGAAGACTTTAATGTACGTGTGGTCGGCACCATGCTAGATGAAAAAGCGTTGCCGATTCAAAACTTTGACTTCACAGGTACGGGTGTATGTGTGGTGATGGGCGCTGAAGATACAGGTTTACGTCCTATTACGCAGGCGCAATGTGATCAAACTGTGTACATTCCAATGGCCGGCAATTTGCAAAGCTTAAATGTCAGTGTCGCAACAGGTATGGCATTGTATGAAGCATGTCGTCAACGTAATAATGAATTGAAATAGCAGTGATGATGTCTCCTCAAAAGCAAGGTTATTTATATGTGTTCATTACCATGTGTATTTGGGGAGGATTCACCTTAACGGCGCGTTTAAGTGCCAATTGGGGAATCAGTGCTTGGGATATCACGGCACTTCGGTTTGCTTTGGCATTTTGCATCTTAATGCCAATTTTGATTTATAAAAAAGATACGGCTTTTTTATGGAAGAAAGAGCCTTTTATCCTCGCTATGCTCGGTGGGGTGACCTATTGTTTAACGGCCTATAGCGCATTTCATTATGCTCCTGCGGCCCATGCTGCAATTTTCCTCAATGGTTGTATTCCCTTATGTACGGCCATAGCCGCATTTCTGATCTTCAAACAGCCGCTCGATAAGCATACCTGGATCAGTGTGGTGATTATGGTCTCTGCCATTAGCTTAATGAGTTATTTGATGTATGTGGAAACCGGTGTAGCGTTTGGTTTAGGTGATTTGCTGTTTTTTATCAGTGCCATTTGGTGGGGGATATTTACGGTATTGCTTAAGCAATGGAAGCTCTCTGCTTGGCATGCCATGGCGGGGGTTGCGATTTGGTCTGCCGTGGTATTTGTACCAATTTACCTACTATTTTTCCCTAAACATTGGTCCGATCCTGAGCCGCTGCAGCTCATTGGGCAAGTCATCTTTCACGGTATTTTTGTGGTGATTATTGCGACTTTAACGTATGTAGAGGCGATCAAGCGCTTAGGTGCATTTAAAGCCGGAAGTATCGTAACTTTGGCACCTTTTATTGCTGCGATTTTAGCGGTACCGCTGCTAAATGAACCCTTAAGTTTTGCAATTGTGTGCGGATTGGTCGGGATGGGGATTGGAGCGATTCAACCGTGGAAATGGTTGGGACGAAAGGATAGTCTAGAGCAGCAACTCGAACAACAAAAAAAGCAGTCTGAGTAAGACTGCTTTTTTCTTTAGCTTTTTTCAGCGTGCGCTAAGTACTTGAGATGTAAGGGTCGAAGCTGCGCATAAAGATGATCTAAATGACCATCATTCAGCACGATATCATCTGCAATTTTTTGCTTTTCCTGACGTGACATTTGAACTTGAATAATTTTTTGGATTTGCTCGATATTTTGACCATCACGCTGTGATGCACGCTGAATTTGCAATTGTTCTGTGGCATCAATCAGCAAGGTGTGATTGGCCAATTCATGTTGATTGGTTTCAAATAATAACGGCGAAACCAAGATGACATAGGGGCTAGTGGCTTCGTTTAATTGTTGGATAATGGACTGGCGTATTGCTGGATGGGTAATGGCTTCAAGTGCTTGACGTGCTGTAGGATCTTTAAAGATATGCTCGCGTAATGCACGCCGATTTAACTCACCATTTGCAAGTAAAACCCAATCACCAAATTGTTGCTGAATTTGATTCAGTGCGGGTTGACCAGGTTCGACAACTTCCCGTGCAACGATATCAGCATCGACGACTTGAATGCCTTGGAGTTCAAACCAATTGCTTGCAGCAGATTTACCGCTACCAATACCACCTGTTAAACCCAAGACAAATGTCATACAACGACCTTACTGACCCAAATAAATTTTCATAATTTGATCACCCCATAAAAAGGCGATCCATCCGGCGATGGCAATATAGGGACCAAATGCAAAAGGTTGGTTATCTTTACGAACTTTGAGCAAAATAATGCCAATGATTGCACCCACTAGTGAAGAGAGTAATACAATCAGTGGAAGCAGGAAAGGGCCCATCCATGCACCCAAGGCAGCTAAAAGCTTAAAGTCACCATAGCCCATACCTTCTTTGCCAGTGATAATTTTAAATAAATAGTAAACGATCCATAGGCATAAGAAGCCGATGATATATCCCCAAATGGCTGAGGTTGCAGAGGTATAAATGGCATAGCTATTCACGCCAAGCCCGAGTGCAGCTAAAGGAAGGGTATAACGGTCAGGTAAAAGTTGGGTGTCAAAATCAATAAATGTTAATGCAATCAATACATAAGTCAGCACCAGACCAAACAGCATTTGGATGGTTGGGCCAAAAACAGCAACAACAATCAGCGCGCAGATCATGGTGAGTAGCTCGATCAGTGGATAACGGCTACTGATCGGGTTTTGGCAACTTCCACATTTTCCGCGTAACACAATCCAACTGATGACCGGAATGTTTTGATACCAACGAATGGGCGTTTTGCATTTTGGGCACGTTGAAGCAGGGGTACTTAGTGTGATCTTTGTTTCATCAATAATCGGTTGGTCTGGATGTAAAAACAGTTGGCAATCTGTGCGCCATTCTTGTTCCATCATCTTTGGCGTACGGTAAATCACCACATTTAAAAAACTACCGATGCAAAGACTAAAAATCCCAACTGCGATATACATCGCAATTGGGGTATTGATTAAATATGTTATTAATTCTTGCATTAAACCACAGAACCCATTTGGAAGATTGGAAGATACATTGCAATCACAAGACCACCAACGAGGACACCCAGTACCGCCATAATTAAGGGTTCCATCATCGAGGTTAAGCCATCTACGGCATTATCAACTTCGTTTTCATAATGCGTTGCCACTTTATCTAGCATGGCATCTAAAGCGCCTGATTCTTCACCAATAGCCACCATTTGAACCGCCATAGAGGGAAATTTATCGGTGACACGCATGGCGAATTGCAATTGCTGGCCGGTCGCCACATCTTCACGAATTTTTAACACAGCTGTTTCATATACCACGTTGTTGGTTGCACCTGCAGTTGATTCAAGCGCATCAATTAAGGGTACACCGGCTGCAAATGTGGTTGCCAAGGTACGGCTGTAGCGGGCAATAATTGCTTTATAAACCAAATCACCAAAAATCGGTGCTTTCAGTGCAGCTTTGTCCAAGAAGTCACGGAAAGCCTTGCTACGTTTTTTCGCTTCCATGAAACCAGCAATCACAGCTCCAATTCCAATGATGAGGAAGAACCAATATTTTTGCATCCATTCCGACATGTTGACCACCATTTTGGTAAAGGCAGGTAAGTCTGCACCAAATGATGAAAACAAGTCTTGGAATACGGGAACCACTTTTACCATCAAAATAATCGTCACAATAACAGCGACAACGATGACCGCTGCTGGGTATTTCATGGCTTTTTTGATTTTTTGCTTAAGCAATTCACTTTTTTCTTTGTAAATGGCAACACGGTCTAGCATGGTTTCCAATGCACCCGACTGTTCACCTGATTCAACCAAGGAGCAAAATAGGTTATCGAAATACTGCGGATATTTGCGCAGCGCACCAGCAAAGGTATTACCGCCTTCAACTTCACCTTTAATCCCCAAGACCACTTCACGCATGGCTGGGTTTTCTAGGCCTTCCGCCACGATTTCAAAACCCTGAACGAGCGGTACACCGGCTTTCATCATGGTTGCAAGTTGGCGCGTGAATACCGTGATATCCAAAGTGGATACTTTCTTTTTCATCAAGCCTTCGAGAATATTTTTGCGTTTTTCTCGAATGGTTTTAATGGTGATGCCTTGCTTACGTAAAGTGACTTTGGCTAAAGCCATATTACGCGAAGGCATTTCCCCTTTGATTTTCGCCCCTTTGCGATCCACGCCTTCATAACTGAAGGTTGGCATCATCTGCGCTTTTTTTACAGCCATGAATTTATCCTTATTTTTAAATACTAATTCACTTACTCACTGGTCACACGATTGACTTCTTGAAGTGAAGTCACCCCCTGCATGACCTTAATTAAGCCTGAACGGCGTAAATTGTTAAAACCTGCTTGATTTGAAGCTTCGGCAATTTGTAAGGCATTGCCATCTTCCATAATAATTCTTGAAATTTCAGGTGTCACTTTCATGACTTCATATATACCGACACGGCCTTTATAGCCTTCACGGCATTCGGCACAACCAACAGGTTGGTATATTTGAAATTCTGGTGTATTTAAATCGTCTTCAGTAAAACCAAGTTCCAGTAGACTTTGTTTTGGTACCTCTACTGTTTCTTTACATTGTGAACATAGGCGACGCGCAAGTCGCTGCGCAATGACAAGGTTCACGGATGTCGCAATGTTAAATGAGGGCACGCCCATATTGCGTAAGCGTGTCAATGTTTCAGGTGCACTATTGGTATGTAGTGTAGACATCACCATGTGACCCGTTTGAGCTGCTTTAATGGCAATTTCAGCCGTTTCTAAATCTCGAATCTCACCGACCATGACAATATCAGGGTCTTGACGTAAGAATGATTTTAAGGCTGCAGAGAAGGTGAGGCCGACTTTATTATTTACGTTGACCTGATTGATGCCTTCTAAGTTAATTTCCACAGGGTCTTCGGCCGTTGAAATGTTGGTATCTTCACGGTTGAGAATGTTTAAACCTGTATATAAAGATACAGTTTTACCGGAACCCGTTGGACCGGTAATGAGCAGCATGCCTTGTGGTTTTTCTAAAGCCTGCATGAACAGTTCTTTTTGATCCGCTTCATAACCCAATGCATCAATCCCTAACATCGCACTAGAAGGGTCAAGGATACGTAGAACAAGTTTTTCACCAAATAAGGTCGGTAAAGAGTTCACACGGAAGTCGATAGCTTTGTTCTTTGACAGCTTTAACTTGATACGACCGTCTTGAGGTATACGTTTTTCCGAGATGTCCATTTGTGACATGACTTTTAAACGTGAAGCAAGTCTTGTAGCGAGCTGCAAGGGCGGATTGGTAATTGTTCTTAACACGCCATCGACACGGTAGCGGACGCGGTAAGACTTTTCATAGGGTTCGAAATGTAAGTCAGATGCACCCATGCGAATTGCGTCGACTAGTAGTTTATTGATGTACTTAACAATCGGCGCTTCATCACCCGTTGCCTCATCTTCATCTTCTTGAGATGGATCGGGTGTTTCACTATCTAAATCAAGATCAAAGTCATCATCAAAGTCAAAAGTACTTTCTTCAGCGAAGTTCTGTTCAATTAACTTTTCAAGTTTGTCATGTTCAACAATAATGGTTTCGGTATTGAGCTTACTACCAAATCGGATAGCATCCACTGCTTCAATATTGGTGGGATTACTGATCGCAACGAATAATAAATTGCCATGTTTAAAAATGGGCAAAATACGATGCTTGGTAATTAACTTATCTTCAAATTCATCACGAATAATTAAGGAGGTGTCATAAGTCGAAATATCAAAAACCGGTTCACCGAACTCTATCGAGATGGTTTCAGCGATCAGGCGTGCTGAAAGTTGATATTCCTGAATCAAATGCGGCACGATATCTTGATGAGCCTTTTTTGAATTTTGCAGCGCTGTTTGCATTTTTTCGGCAGACAGATGCCCTTCGTCAACTAAGCGACGAATAAACCCCGTAAATCTTGAAGAACCTTGAACTGCTGTCATGCTTTTACTTGCCTATGCTTCAGTCTGTTTATAATTGGTATAGCAAAATTATACTTTTGTTGCACAAAAATACCATATCTTAAAGTGTTGTCACTAGCTAAGAATTGGTAAAAAGCATGAACCAGTCCTTAAATCTGCTTAATTTTTTTACAGAAAAGTGAAGATCTTGGAATGACTGGTGTGGTTCGAAGATGCAAATGTGTTGAAATTTATCTTCAAAATTATGAATTACGTGTAGAATGTGCCCGATTTCATCTTTGTCATGTGGGATAAATATGTCGGGTTCGACGATTACGCCTTGGGTAGTGGGTAACTGGAAAATGAACCCATTGCAAGCCGATGCTGGCGCACTTCTTAAGAATTTTAAGCAATTATTAAATGAACAAAATATTGCTGAAGCGGCATGCCATATTGGGGTTGCACCAACAGCTATTGCTCTGACCTCGGTGCAAAATGAATTAGCACAAGCTAGCCGTAACATCATGACTGTTGCACAAGACGTTTCTCGCGTTGCAGGTACAGGTGCATATACGGGTGAGCTAAGTGCTGAGCTATTAAAAGATTATGGTGTTGAATTTGTACTGATTGGTCATTCAGAACGCCGTGAAATTTTTGCTGATCAACCGCATATCATTAATGAAAAAGTAAAAAATGCATTAAACGCAGGTTTGACTGTGATTTATTGTGTGGGTGAAAGCTTAGAACAACGTGAAAGCGGTCAAGCAGAACAGGTTGTGTTACAACAAATATGTGATATAGCTGCTGTCGTACAAGCAGAGCAGTGGAAACAAATTGTGGTGGCTTATGAGCCAATTTGGGCTATTGGCACAGGTAAAACGGCGTCACCTGAAGATGCGCAAGCGATGCATGCTAAAATTCGTGAAGGTTTAAGCCAAATCACCCCAATGGGACTTCATACTGCGATTCTTTATGGTGGTAGTGTAAAACCTGAAAATGCAGTAGAGTTGGCAGCCTGTCCAGATATCAATGGTGCGCTGGTCGGTGGTGCATCATTAAATGCAGAGTCGTTTTATAAAATTGCTCAAGCATTTGCATATACAAAATAATTAGGAGTTCAGCATGCATACGTTTGTGCTGGTGGTACATATTATCTTAGCGATTTTAATGATCGTGCTGATTTTAGTTCAGCATGGTAAAGGCGCAGATGCGGGTGCATCTTTTGGTGGCGGCGGTGCTGCAACTGTATTTGGTGCATCGGGTTCGGGTAACTTTATGACCCGTTTGACTGCGATTTTAACGGCTTTGTTCTTCGTTACGAGCTTGACACTTGCTGTGTTTGCAAAGAAACAAACGACAGATGCTTATAGTCTGAATGCGATTTCTTCAGTACCGACTGCGCCTGCAAAATCGGCTGAAACTTCGCCAACTGCACCAAAAAGCGCTGAATAATTTATTTAGCACTTTCTTTTTTGACGTGTTGAGACTAGAATGCGTCACAGCTGCGGTGGTGGTGGAATTGGTAGACACGCTACCTTGAGGTGGTAGTGCTTTCGGGCGTGGGGGTTCAAGTCCCCCCTTCCGCACCAACTTATAATCCAGAACATAAGTTGGTGTATGCAGCAAAACTCTGTTGATGCGGGATGGAGCAGTCTGGTAGCTCGTCGGGCTCATAACCCGAAGGTCGTTGGTTCAAATCCAGCTCCCGCTACCAATCAATTCTATTTTTAAGATGCAAACTTTTAAATGGACAGCTTTTAAAGCTGAGAAAACTATTTGCATATTGATGCGGGGTGGAGCAGTCTGGTAGCTCGTCGGGCTCATAACCCGAAGGTCGTTGGTTCAAATCCAGCCCCCGCTACCAATCTTATATAGCACACAATCTATATAAGCAGTTTATCTGAAAGTCATTGTGATGTTGATGCGGGATGGAGCAGTCTGGTAGCTCGTCGGGCTCATAACCCGAAGGTCGTTGGTTCAAATCCAGCTCCCGCTACCAATCCTCTGAGATGCAACTCAGTAGGGCAATTCTTCAGGTTGTTTTAGATTGAAAATGACCAAGAAATTGTATATAATTTTTGCATGTTGATGCGGGATGGAGCAGTCTGGTAGCTCGTCGGGCTCATAACCCGAAGGTCGTTGGTTCAAATCCAGCTCCCGCTACCAAGTTTCTAAAAGAGGCTCACAACTAGGTGGGCCTTTTTGCACAGTGGACTATGGTTTTCTGTGTAATAATGGGGCGATTTACGCCCTTTTTTATTGGCTATCGTGTAGTGTCGACAGTATTTTGGTCAAACCGTCATGTTTCACTACTACTATAGTTTCGTATTGGTCTGTAGTGGTCATTTCGACCATCGAATCGCACAAATTTGACGAGAGTAAATGAAGCTATCAAATAAAACTCAAGCACTTCAGGACTTAATTGCCCCAGCGGTGCAAGCATGTGATGTAGAACTTTGGGGGATTGATTTCCAACCTCAAGGAAAACGTTCACTGTTACGTATTTATATCGACCGTGAAGTTGATGAAAATGCAGAACCTGTCATCAATGAAGATGGTGAAGTTGAGCAAGGCCGTGGTATCGGCGTGCAGGACTGTGTTCGTGTCACTCAGCAAGTGGGTGCGATGTTGGATGTACATGATCCAATTTCAGGCGAATATGCATTGGAAGTGTCATCTCCAGGTTGGGATCGTCAGTTCTTTAAATTGGAACAAATGACGGCATACATTGGTCAGCAAGTCGCTTTGCGTTTGATCAGTGCTGTAGATAATCGTCGTAAATTCCAAGCCAAACTTGTAAACGTAGACCTTGAGAACGAAATGATTCAGGTTGAAGTTGAAAAGCAACAAGTATTGGATATTGACAGCCACAATATTGATAAAGCAAATCTGGTTTTCCAAGATTAATTTAATAAATAAGAATCTGAACGAATAGGTGACTTATGGCTCGTGAAATTCTTACCGTAGTAGAAACGGTTAGTAACGAAAAAGGTGTAAGTCGTGATGCAATTTTTGAAGCGCTTGAACAAGCTTTAGTTGCAGCGACTAAGAAGAAATTCTATGAGGGAACTCACTCGGAAGAAGCTCGTCTACGTGTAGAAATCGACCGTCGTACTGGTGATTACCGTACTTTCCGTCAATGGGAAGTGGTTGCCGACGAAGATCACGAAATGCCAGCATGCCAAGATGCGATCTCTGATGTAGATCCTGCAAAATGGGCAATTGGCGATATTCGTGAACTTGAAGTTGAATCGATTGATTTCGGTCGTATTGCGGCACAAATTGCGAAACAAGTGATTGTTCAAAAAATTCGTGAAGCAGAACGTGCATTAATTGCAGATGCTTACGAGTCTAAAGTTGGTGAACTCATCTACGGTGAAGTGAAAAAACAAACCAAAGATGGCTTTATCATTGACTTAGGTGACAATGCAGAAGCATATCTTGCGCGTGAAGAAATGATCGCTAAAGAAATTCTACGTCCTAAACAACGTGTAAACGCGATTTTGTTTAATGTGAACCGTGAAGGCCGTGGTGCTCAGTTATTACTTTCTCGTTCTAAACCTGAAATGCTCATCGCATTGATGAAGAAAGAAATTCCTGAAATTGCTGAAGAAATCATTGAGATTAAGGCAGCTGCACGCCAACCTGGCGTTCGTGCTAAAATCGCTGTGAAAACAAACGATCACCGTATTGATCCTGTAGGTGCATGTATTGGTATGCGTGGTACACGTATCCAAGCGGTTCAGTCAGAGTTAAATGGTGAGCGTATTGATGTAGTCGTTTGGTCGGATGACGCGGCACAGTACATTGCAAGTGCTTTAGAGCCTGCTGATGTATCAGGTATCGTGATTGATGAAGAAGAACGTACTGCAGATATTATTTTTGCAACGAGTGATCAGTTAGCGCGTGCAATTGGCTCTCAAGGTCAAAACGTACGTTTAGCATCTGAATTGACTGGTTACAAGCTCAATATGATGCTTGAAGAAGAATATCACGCACGCCAACAAAACGAAGCGCAACAATATTTAGATATGTTTGTTACACGTCTAGATATTGATGAAGACTTAGCGATGGCGTTGGTTGAAATGGGCTTCACATCATTAGAAGAAATCGCGTATGTTCCTGCGGAAACATTCGATGAGATCGAACTTGATGCTGAAACTGTTGAAATGCTACAAGGTCGTGCAAAAGAAGTTGCATTGGCTGATGCATTGAAACAACAAGAGAACATCCAAGAGCCAAGCGAAGAGCTTGCTGCAATGGAAGGCGTGACTAAAGAAATCGCATATGCGCTTGCCGCTCGCGGTGTGGTAACTGTAGATGATCTTGCAGATCAAGCCACTGACGATATCTCTGATATTGAAGGTTTAGGTGCTGAAAAAGCAGGTCAACTTATTATGAAAGCGCGCGAATCATGGTTTAACTAGGAGGTAATATATGACGGACAAGTCGATTAAGGAGTTAGCTCTCAGCGTGGGTCGTCCAGTTGAGAAGCTGCTGGAACAGGTTCGTGATGCAGGTTTAACACAAACTAAACCTGAAGATATTATCTCCACTGAACAACAAAATGCCCTCGTTAACCATTTGAAAAAAGTTCATGGTCAGGATGCGGGCAATGCAGGACAAATCACGTTGAAACGTAAAACTACCAGTACTGCTAAAGTGGCGAGTACATCGGGCAAGGCAAAAACGATTAATGTAGAAGTTCGTAAGAAACATACATTTGTTAAACCGGATCCTGAGCAAATTAAAGCTGAAGCATTAGCGAAAGCACAAGCTGACCAACAAGCACGTAAACAGGAACCTAAGGTTGAAGCGAAAGCTGAAGAACCGAAGCAACAACCAGTATCTAAAGCGAAACAAGCTTTAGAAGCAATGCGTGCTGCTGCGAAGCAAGAACATGCGAAGCAAGAAACACCGAAAGCTGCGGTTGTTGTAAAACGTAAGTCAAACAACAAGCCAATTACAAAACCTGTTGAAACTCTAGAACAGAAAAAAGCACGTGAAGCTCAAGCAGCACAATTGAAAGCTGTAGAAGAAGCGGCGCGTCGTAAAGCCGCTGAAGAAGCGCAACAACGTACGCTTGAGCAAATGCGTCAAATGGCGTCTAAGTATTCTAACGAAGACACTACTGCGACCATTCGTGTTGTAGATGATTCTCCGCTTGCTGCCGGCCTTGTAGGTCAGGCATATGAAGATTCATTTGCGAAAGAAGACCGTGAAATTAAACGTGGTACCAATACCAACAATTCACGTTCACCTAAAAAAGGTGGTCGTCGTGGTGAAGAGCAATCTTTCCGTGATAACTCACATAAACGTGGTTTAAAAACAAGTCAAGCGAACAAGCATGGCTTTGAAAAACCAGTTAAAAAACAAGTTTATGATGTTGAAATTGGTGAAACAATTGTTGTTGCTGACTTGGCTGCGAAAATGGCGGTTAAAGTTCGCGAAGTTATCAAATCACTCATGAAAATGGGCGAATTGGTTACTCAAAACCAAGCGATTGATCAAGAAATCGCAGTACTTGTTGTTGAAGAAATGGGTCACAATCCAGTACTTGTTTCGGATACACAAGCAGAAGACAACTTACTTGAAGCAGCTGAAGAAGCGCGTGGTGTCCAAACCACTCGTCCGCCAGTTGTGACAATTATGGGTCACGTTGACCATGGTAAAACATCACTTCTTGACCGTATTCGTCGCTCTAAAGTGGCTGCAGGTGAAGCAGGTGGTATCACACAGCATATTGGTGCTTACCATGTGAAAACTGAAAAAGGTATTATTACTTTCTTAGATACACCGGGACACGCAGCATTTACTGCAATGCGTTCACGTGGTGCGAAATCTACAGATATCGTAGTGTTGGTTGTTGCAGCAGATGATGGTGTTATGCCACAAACTGCTGAAGCGATTGACCATGCACGTGCAGCAGGTACGCCAATTATTGTTGCTATCAACAAAATGGATAAAGAGTCTGCTGATCCAGATCGCGTATTGAATGAGTTGACGACGAAAGAAATCGTACCTGAGCAATGGGGCGGTGACGTTCCAGTGGCAATGGTTTCTGCGCACAGCGGTGCAGGTATCGACGAACTTCTTGACTTGATCTCAATTCAAGCCGAACTTCTTGAGCTTAAAGCATCTGAAGAGGGTGCGGCACAAGGTGTTGTAATTGAAGCACGTGTAGACAAAGGACGTGGTGCGGTAACATCGATTCTTGTTCAAAACGGTACATTGAAAGTGGGTGACCTTGTTCTTGCAGGTTCGTCATACGGTCGTGTACGTGCAATGACAGATGAAAATGGTCAACGTATTAAATCTGCTGGTCCTTCGATTCCTGTGGAAATCTTGGGTCTACCAGAAGCGCCAATGGCGGGTGATGAAGTTCTTGTTGTAAATGACGAGAAAAAAGCACGTGAAGTTGCTGATGCGCGTATGGATCGTGAACGTCAAAAACGTCTTGAGCGTCAATCTGCGATGCGTCTTGAAAATATCATGGCGTCTATGGGCAAGAAAGATGTGCCTATTGTCAACGTGGTATTGAAAACAGACGTACGTGGTACTTTGGAAGCATTACACGTTGCACTTGCTGAACTTGCAACTGATGAAGTGAAAGTACGTATTATTGGTTCAGGTGTTGGTGCGATCACTGAGTCTGACGTAACACTTGCTGAATCATCAGAAGCGGTTCTTCTCGGCTTTAACGTACGTGCTGATAATACTGCACGTCAAAAAGCTGATGCTGATGGTATCGACATTCGTTACTACTCGATCATCTATCAATTAATTGATGATGTGAAAGATGCGATGAGCGGTAAATTAGCGCCTGAACACCGTGAAACAATTCTTGGTGTTGCTGAAGTACGTGAAGTGTTCCACTCAAGTAAATTCGGTGCTGCTGCAGGTTGTATGGTACTTGAAGGTACATTACACCGTAATAAACCGATTCGCGTATTACGTGATGACGTGGTGGTATTCCAAGGTGAGCTTGAATCTCTTCGTCGCTACAAAGATGTGGTTGAAGAAGTTCGTGCCGGTATGGAATGTGGTCTTGCGGTGAAAGGCTATAAAGACATCAAAGCACAAGATAAGATCGAAGTGTACGATGTTCAATTGATTAAACGGAGTCTTTAATGGCGGGTAGTCAACGTCTGAAGCGTATGGCGGATACAGTACAACGTGAGTTGTCAGAACTGATCCGTCAGGAGCTGAAAGATCCACGCTTAGGTGGTCTTGTGACCATCTCTGCCGTGAAGGTGAGCCCAGACTTAGGATATGCCGAAGTTTATGTGACTGTAATGGGTCGTGAGCTAGGCGATGAGCAAAGTGAAGCTGCAAATAAAGAAACTTTAGATGTCTTGAATAAAGCATCTGGTTTCTTGCGTCATGAACTGAGCCGTCGTATCAAAACACGTATTACGCCACGTTTGCGTTTCCATTACGACAAAACAAATGCTTATGGCAACTATATGTTTGGTCTAATTGCGGAAGCGGTCAAGGACTTACCTCCTACTGACGAAGCAAAAAAAGATGATGAATAATTCAGTTCGCTGAATGAAAAAAGCCACCTTCGGGTGGCTTTTTTATGTTTGAATAGCAGTAACTTAAAAACTCAATCACTTTAAAATTATAATGTGCTAATGAAAGACAGGTCGAACATGATATTCAATCCGCCTATCTGTAAAAACAATGAAATGAAAAAAAATCATGCTATTGAGCAGCATATTACTCATCACTATGCCAAGTTGGGCATGTTTAAATACCAATGTAGAAGATTTTTATACATCTGATTCATAAAAAGAAAATCAACTTGAAGAAGATCATGATGAGAAATTGAATAACTTTGTATCAAGGCATCCTAGCCCAATAGACTATCAAGCAGAAATTGATTTTGCCGTACATCAGATCCACGCAGGTCGTCACGATTTAGCCATTAAGGTTTTAAGTGAAATTGAAAAAGAGCATCCAGGTTTACCGAAGATGGCAGTGAATTTAGGCACAGCTTATGAGTTGATCGGCAATATTAAACTAGCCAAAAAAATGGATTGCTGAAGGTATGAAGCGTGATCCATCGATTCATCTTGGCAGTGAATGGATTCATCTGAATATTTTAACAGCCAAAGAAAAACGTGCGACGGCAAAATATTTTCATGAATTGCCATTGTTGAATGTACATTATGGAACAGGTTATGTACCTGATGCGCACTGGAAGAATCAGCGAAAACTCACAACGGCAGAATATGATGCTATACGAGAGCAGGCCAGTTTACAGATTAATGAGCGGAAAAATTTTGTTTCAAGACAGAATGCCGTGATGGCACAGCTGTTTTATCAAATGGAGCGTAAAACTCTGTCCTTCAGGTCAGAGATATAAGCGACACGACATGAAGTGTCGTTTGATTTAACTAAGGACTATTTTCCTTGAGTTTTGATTGTTAATATAAGTACATGAAAACCCTTAAATTACGTATAAAAGACAAACATTGCAAGGTGTTAGACCAACTAGCATCAG
>NZ_VPEK01000089.1:0-3450 GCF_013417145.1 Acinetobacter sp. YH16044 | reverse complement strand
ATCAATTTGTTTAGTTGTTCTTCAAAATCTTGCTTGTTTAAATCACCTGAAACGTACTGATCATAAAGTTTTTGATGATCTTCAGTGATTTCTAAATCGTAATATTCTCGATCTGATTTCTTTAAAAACACCTCTGACAAACGATTATTTTTTTCAGCATCACTCAATTTCATGGTCTAAATGCTCCTATTTTGCGTTTATTGGCGTTTTTAGCCCTGTTTAGCTAGATTTCCCTGTTTTGAAGAAAAGTGCGCTTAAAGGCGATTTTAGGCGGTTTTAAGCCATGTGTGAAAATTTGATATTTTAAAAGTTGCCGATCGGCAACTTTTAGCGGTTTGGGGGATTTATCATTTTCCGACAGCAGGAGGGAATGCACGCTTCCGCGTTTCTCTCCGAGAAACAAAAAAACGGCCTCTGAAAAAGATAAAAATAAGCCCCAAAAGTTGGGGCGTTTTGAAATCTTTTTTAGGTGGTGTCTCTGGCACTTTTAAACAACTCATGGATGCCACAGGTCCATTATGGAAGAAGCAGGCTTTTAAAGGAAAATTAGCCGCAGGATTTACTGTTTCCTCATTACCTGCTGGGGATAAGCAATCGACCCTGATTTCGCTTTTCACCTTTTCGATGCAACACGGTATGGTATGGGTCGGCAACCCTATTTTACCTGAGCAACATCAAGGTGTTCCGTATACGCAAGCAGCCAATCGTCTCGGCTCATGGTCTGGTCTTATGGCACAAGCCGAACATGCCAGTGCGGCAGATGCTTTTGATATTGGCGATATTAAAACCGCTCAGTTATTTGGACAAAACTTTGCATTTCGCTTAAATGCATATCAAGGAACATGATCAAATGAAAGAGTCTAGTCTTTAATTTCCATATGTTTTTTAATCTCGGGCATTACTACATTAAAAACATTAGGTGTTATCAATAGTTTCTTTTCTATGTGAATGTCAGCATGGATTAGGAATATCTCTTATGAAGAAGATCCTGTCAGGATGATGGGTTTTCTTTATTTATCTTACAAATTCTGAAAATATCTATACGTTGCCATCATTCTTATCTTTTTTGCAGCATTTATCGCTGGAGAATGAATAACCCTCATATCCATTAAATACACATCCCCTTGTACGCCAGTTAATTCAATGATCTCTAATTTTTTATTCTGAAAATCAAAAGGCTGATTTAATATTTTCGTACTCAATAAATGATTCAGCTGACTTGAAGAAGATCGTTCAGTTAAATGATGTGAACCTTTCAAAACTAGAGTTCCACCACCATGAGGTTGAATATCATCAATGATTAAAAAAAATTGCAGTGACTCAAAAGCTGTTGAATGTGAATCGACATGCCATTTTAAATCATTCAGTGTCCATTTTTCCTGTTGAGGTAATGTCAGTAGAAGTTGCTGTTTCTGATCAGAGTAAAACTTTTTAGCAAAAATTTTGAATACAACTTCACCCAAAATATCTGAATATTTTTCTAAAGTTTTTGGCTGTTTAACTGTTCTGGACAACATGACAATCTGTTGAAAATGACTCAATTTTTTCAATTCTTTAGAGATTATTTTATTATTTTCATAAATTTTTAAACGTTTCAGTTCTTCAACCAAACTCTCTTTGATTAAATTTACTTCTTTTTTATCAATAAACTGAGATAGCTTAACAATTCCATCAACACTTAAGTCAGTTTTAATTTGTTTTAACTTTATTTGATCCAAATCGGCTCCATTATGATTCATTTTAAAAATTTCCAATCCCTAAGATTCAATCAGCTCTACTTAGGCAATAGCCTTAATAAACCAGCATTTTTTCCATCTTCCAACACCCAAATCGAGCCATTATATGCAGTAGAGGGGGAAACTCAAGGATTAGATTTTAGGAAATCGTAAAATTGAAGTTGCTGTTTTGGGTCTTTTAGCATGATGCAAAGCCGTTGCATAAAATCATTAGGTGATTCATTCTCTTGCTTCAAATGTTTGAATTTTTTATTTCTGGACATGCCGTAAGAAATTCGGTTGATCTGCATATTTGGAAAATCTATAAACTTAGGTTCATCGACCTGTTTGATTGGTGCTGATTGGATTTTCTTAGAACCAAAGCCGAGCTGTTCCAGTAGCGGATAAAACATCCTGAATTTTTTTGGCTCTAAAAGCATGTCTGCAAGGCGTTTCGTAAAGTCTTCGGATGACTCTCCGATCTCTGCATATTCGCTACCAACTTCGGGCAGTTCAGATAATTTGTGTGCAAACAAATGCCGTTGTGCATCGGTCATTTCGACAAAGAAATCAGGTGTGTTTGGATCTCGTTTAGGGTCGGTTTTTTGTTGTTTTTTTGGCTGTGCCTTCTGTTTAAATCGGAATGAAAAACCAATAATATTACGTCCTCTTTTGTGCTGTTCTTCTTTGACAGTAATATCTGTATTTTCATTGATTTGCTTTAATGATGGTTCTAAAACACGCTTTTTAAAGTCGTGCATTCGATGATATTCACTTTCTAATACTCCCAATCTTTCTCTGAACTCACTTAGCTCAATAATTGGTGTTTTCCCACTACTACGCCAAGCAATCAAAAGTTCATAAAGTCTAATGGCGTAGCCAGTGGAAAGCCCTTTTACTTGCTCTAACTCATAGCTCGTAAATTGTTTTTCTAGCCGAGTTATTAAAGGGATAATTGCAGGTGAAAAAATTAACTCAACAGATGCCGTTTTTTCGATGTATGCAATTTGAGAAACCCAACGTGAGGTAATATGAGCTACTCCTTTTCCTCTTGGTTCTTGATAGCTAAATTGACGAGCAAACAAGTCTTTACAGGCTTCTTTTAGTGCTTGATAAGCACCATTTTTCAATACATCAAAGTGGTTGATATAGCTCTCTGCGTGAATAGTTAAAGGGTCATTCGCATTAATACCTTTACCACTTTCACGGGCTTCAATTATTGCTAAAAGAATTAACCGTTGTTCCACTAGGTCAAGATTGTAGCTGGCATTAATTAAAGCGTTATCTTTCACAATTAAATCTTTCATATAGCGTCTTATTTTATTATGTCGTCTTATTGATCTTATGTGAAGCCTTATCAAGAAGCAATAAGCAGACATATTTTATTTTGTCGCATCTTGCAAACTAAACGTGCTTAAAACGACATGTTTTATTTTGTCTTTCAAAGCACACTAAGTGTCGTCTTATTGAGAATTTCTAGCACACTAAGTGTCGTCTTTTAGCACACTAAGTGTCGTCTTATGTCCTCTGAAACGCACGTATATCAATGCTTTCAGACTGCTTAAAAGCATTTAAAAGCTTTTTTATTATTAAAAGCCCAAAAAAATTAAAAACGGCATTTAAAACTGCCCTATGTTTTCGCTTCGCTCAAACTCTATTGAATCTCGCTGCGCTCGATTCCTGGGGGCAGTTTTTTTCAAAGACCGGCTAGGACGCTAAAAACAAGAATGGATTC
>NZ_VPEK01000088.1:0-3731 GCF_013417145.1 Acinetobacter sp. YH16044 | reverse complement strand
TGAACTGGCTGATTATCTCGATTTGAGCGCCTCAGCGCGCCGTAGCATCGATAAACATTACGGGATGGGGCGAAACTGCCATCTGTTCGAAATGACGCGCAAATGGGCTTACAGGGCGATTCGTCAGGGCTGGCCAGCATTCTCACAGTGGCTTGATGCCGTGATTCAGCGTGTCGAAATGTACAACGCATCGCTTCCCGTTCCGCTTTCTCCGCCTGAATGTCGGGCTATTGGCAAGAGCATTGCGAAATACACGCACAGGAACTTCACGCCGGAAACTTTCGCACAGTATGTGGCTGATACGCACACCCCAGAAATACAGGCCAAGAGAGGCCGGAAAGGTGGTATCGCTAAAGGCGAAGCCTACGATGACAAGCGTTTCATGGCGCTATGTATGCTGGAGAATGGATATTCTCAGAAAGCTATTGCGGCGATGCTGAATGTACATCGTAATACGATCCGTAATTGGGCAATGCACAAATAGCCTATATCAGATAACAGCGCCTTTTCGGCGTCTTTTTGAGCTGAGGGCTTTCCGGCGGTTTTCTCCTTTCAGCCCAGCAATGGTGCTGTTTTCCGCATGATTGCGCTGGTAGTGCTCGCCGCAGTCTCATGACCGAGCGTAGCGAGCGAATGAGCGAGGAAGCACCAGGGAATCGGAACACGGATGGAGGCACTTACGCGTCTGGGTTTGGGGATGTCTCCAGATCGTACTTAAGTTCCTTAAGTGCCTGTAATATCCTGTCTTTTTTATAGCATAGCTCGCCTGTTTTTGTGTCTACCAGTCCTGCTTCGATCAGTAGCCCAGCCGCGAGAAAGAGCCGGTGATTGCGTTCTCGTCGTTGTTTTTTTCCCTCGATTCGTTTTTGGACCGCCTGTTTTCGTTCGCTCTCCTGTGCCTGTAAGTCGTTTTTTTCCGCTGTTGCCAGTACGTGGAGGAGTTTGCGTTCCTGTTCTGTGAGTCCTGCTTCGTTGTCGAGCAGGTCAATAATCTGTCTCTGTCGTGCGGTCTGTTCTCCGAGCTTCCTGATGAATCCGATCCGTTTCTTCAGCCATTCGATGTTGCTGATGCGCATGTTCGTGGTGCTCCCTGGTGTTTTTTGCGGTGTGTTGTGGTCGTGCAGTATATCGCTTGCGGTCGGTGGGTGCAGGGGGGTATCTTCCTTCTAATTCGTGAAATTAGAAGGAAGCGCACTTATATGTTTCTCTCCTTCGTCGAGAAACAGTGCGCTCCTGCGGAGGGCTGAAACCGTGGCAACCTATCACCTCAGCGTTAAATTTGGAGGCAAGGGACAGGCTGCAAACCACGCCGATTACATCGAGCGCAAAGGGGAGTATGCGAAACGGAAAGATCTGGAATACACGGAGCACGGAAACATGCCGGAATGGGCCAGGGATAATCCTTCCCATTTCTGGCAGGCGGCTGTATCAGAAAGTTGTGACACTGGAAGATAAACTGGCGGAGAAAACTGTCACGGGTAAGAGCCGGAAAAACTGACGCGCTCTGTGAGGTGTTTGAATTGTTCGCTGTTCACATCGGATAAAACCGATCTTGGAAAAAGAAACGTTGATAACTAAGATTCAGGATAGTAATCATCCTGAATCTTAATGAATTACCAGAATTTAAGTTTTGATAGTATTTTCTTACCTGCAGCAACAACAGTTGCAGCTACTACTTCAACAACTACATCCTTTACGTTATCCCAGGCTTCACCTGTCCATTCTTTAATGGTGTCCCATACGCCCTTTTCTGCGCTTTCTGCCATTTTTTCTGTTTTTATTTCTTCTCCTGCTTCGCGATAGAGAGCATATTTTTTCTCCTTTGGGAGGATGTCTATTATTGTCTCCATTGCTTTAGAAATATTAAACTTTCTTTTGACTGATGTAGGTATAATGTATGAAGCAGGAACAGAAAAGGCAGTACTTACTTCTAGTATTTTCTCATTTACACTAGCTAACTGCTCTTTTGTCGGCTCGTTTTTCTTTTTATCCCAAAGAAGTTCACCTTCATCGTCTTCTGTTGGTTCTATTTTATCTATTTGGTTTATGAAAAATACAACAGGACATTTTTTTATATTAGGTAGCAATATATCGTTATATACCTTTTGAGAAATTGCGTAAGCCCTTTCATCAGACTTTATTACCCATACAACTAGGTCTAACTTTGCAACATTCTCTTTGTATAGATTATAATATTCTTTGTCTCTTTCCAAGGTTTCACCAACACCAGGAAAGTCTATTATCGTAAGTCCTCCCTCATTTCCATCTTCTGGCTTGATATGAATTTCTTGAATCTCTCTTGTGCAAGCAGCGACGTTACTGACTGGGGCTACATCACGACCAAATAATGCATTGCATAATGATGATTTACCTACGCCAGTTGATCCAAAAATACCGACTCGTGGCGTGTAACCTTTTATTTCCCTTATTTTCTTTTCGATTGCTTGTCTAATTTTTTCTTTGCTGTTTAGTGTCGATTTATCAATATATTCCATTTTAAGAACCTATATTGTCAAGAAATATTACTTATAAATAAACCACCTATTTTATAAGTGGTATTTTATTGTATTCGATAAATGTTATCTAGAGCTGTGTTCAGGTTGTTGTGAGACTAAACCTTTTAAGCGATTTCCTAAAAAGGTGGGGTACATGGAGCTCAGAAAACAAACTATCCCAAGACTGTTTTTTAGTCATGTTGCTTTGGAGAGAGGGTGGGATGAACTATGGCAATTATTGTGTCTGATGCTGATATCGAACTGTTTTATCCATCTATGCAAGGATATGGATGAGAAAATTTGCTGTTTTGACCCATTCGCCCTTCTGAACGGTTGAAACTGTTCGCGAATCACTTTTGTGCATAGTTATGCAGCCCCATAAAAATAATTCTGACGCATTTTTCGGGGTTGCCCTGGTGTTTCCTTGTATTTTTGCGTTTTTTGCGTCAGAAAGCGATTGAGAGCGTTTTAAGGGGTTCGTACAACAGGAGTTATGGTAAATGGATCGTTTTTGCGGGAAGGCTCGACAGGTTTTGTTGTTGGGGGTAGTGTAAGCGACTGAAAAACAAACGCCCCTGAAATTCGTGTCTATCCGCCAAGACTTTCACGAAAATACAGGGGCGATGTCGGTCGATAACCTGGAAGGAATCGTAACACATGAGCGCCGCGCTTCAATACTTCGAAGAAAATTTACCCCACCGTCCCTATCACACGGATGATCTCGCTTTTGGTCTTCGCATCTCCGGCAAAGGGCGTGCGCTTCTTGCGCGGTACATCCAGCAGAACCAGCCTCATGCGCAGTTCTGGCTGGTTTTTGACGTTGACCGTGTAGGAGCTGCGATTGACTGGAGCGACCGGAACGCTCCCGCGCCGAACATCACCGTAAAAAATCCTGTGAACGGTCATGCTCACCTGCTCTACGCACTCAATATCGCCGTGAGAACCGCGCCGGACAGCTCGGTTAAGGCGCTGAAATACGCCGCTGCGATTGAACGTTCGCTGTGTGAGAAACTTTGTGCAGATGTGAACTACAGCGGACTGATTTGCAAAAATCCGTTCCACCTGGAATGGCAGGTGATGGAGTGGCGCGAGGAGGCCTATACCCTCGATGAACTGGCTGATTATCTCGATTTGAGCGCCTCAGCGCGCCGTAGCATCGATAAACATTACGGGATGGGGCGAAACTGCCATCTGTTCGAAATGACGCGCAAATGGGCTTACAGGGCGATTCGTCAG
>NZ_VPEK01000087.1:0-3372 GCF_013417145.1 Acinetobacter sp. YH16044 | reverse complement strand
TTGATCAAAGAGCGTTTAAAAAAGAACGTAACCGAAAAAAGGAACAGGATAAGACCTAATGGCGATTGCTCGTTTAAGTGTCAAAGTCGGTAAGGCAGGTAAAGCAGCACCGCATGCCGAATATATTGATCGGGATGAAGAAAAAAAGCTGAAACAAGAACAGGCAGAAACCGACCTTGAACATAGTGCCTATGGGAATATGCCGAAATGGGCTGAACATAATCCGATTACCTTTTGGGAAGCAGCCGACCTTTACGAGCGCAAAAATGGCAGTACCTATCGAGAATATGAAATTGCCCTGCCTAGAGAGATGAATGCCAAACAACGTCTAGAACTGGTTGAGGAGTTCATTCAGTCCGAGATCGGCTCAAAATATCCATATCAGTTTGCGATTCATAACCCTAAAGCAATGGACGGCAACGATCAGCCCCACGTGCATCTCATGTTTAATGAACGTCTGCAAGATGGAATCGAACGAGATCCAGAGCAATATTTCAAACGCTATAACAGCAAAAATCCTGAACGTGGCGGAGCTAAAAAAGACAATACAGGCAAGAGTTACCAGGAACGAAAAATTGATATTAAAGACCTACGCCAAAGATGGGCGGATTTATGCAACAGCCATTTAGAAAAACATCAAATTGATAGCCGTATTGATATGCGAAGCTACAAAGAGCAAGGCATAGAGAAAGAACCCGAAAAGAAACTGTTACCAAGCCAAGCCAAAGACCCTGAAATTAGGGAAGCCCTACAACAATCACGTACAGCCTATAAAGAGCTTGAGCGACTAGACTTAGGCGACCCCAAACAAGACCTGAAAGACCTCAAAAACAGCCCAATTTCAGACAAAGAAATTAAACAGGGTATTGAGAGCTTTAAGGCTGATTTTGACAGCTTTAAACAGCTTGCTTTGGAACAGTACAAACAACAGCAGAAATTAGAAAGAGAGCAACAGAAAACAATGAAGTTTAGAGGGATGAGCCGATGACACCTGATGAAAAAAAGCTATATGCACTAATGGCAGTTGCAGAACAACAGCAGAACCTCGTCAATCAGGCCGTTAAAGAGCTTCAAATCACGAAAGAACACATTCAAAGCACTATTGCTGGGCAGACCCACCATACTGTATCAAAATCGCTAAATACGGGCTTACAGGAGGGTACAGCGGAGCTTATTAAGACCGCTAAAGCACTTGGACGCTTGAATAATTCAATTGAATCAGCCCGTGATCAGTTGTCATGGAAGCTCATTACCATTGTTCTAGGCATCTTTGCCATTCTGATGCTTGGTATCATTTGGCTGTTTAGTGTTTATATCAAACCTTTAGGCAATATCCCGCAGATCGAGAGCCTGAGACAGCAAGGCATCCAGTTTGATATTGGAAGTTGTAAAGTTGATGGAGAATCTAAACCGTGTGTCCGAGTGATGAAAAAGCAGTGCGGATATGGAAAAAATGGCGATTTTTGTGTCATAGACCCAAAATAATAGGCATATTTTTTATTTCACGAGAGGAAAAGAGGTAATCATGCCATTAATTGAATATTACGGCTTGTTATTTGAATGGCATGACCAAAAAATGGATTTAGTCTATCGAGGGCGAGAAATTACGTTCGAGGAGGTCTGTAGTATTTTCCTTGATCCTGCATTGATCTCTTTTGAGGATGTAGGACACTATGATGAACAACGACTAATATCAGTCGGTTTAAGCAATCGTGGTAGACTATTAACAGTGGTTTGGGTTGAACGTGGAGATGTTGCGAGAATAATCACTGCATTTGAACCATCACATCACCAAAAGCGGAGGTACAGCAATGCAAAATGAATTAGAACGCTATAAAAATTTTGATCCTACCAATGCCCCATTGGTTAAACCTAGTTTTGTGAAAAAATTACAGGAACGTCACGCCATCGCTCAAGCAAAGGCTTTTGATGCTGATGTGGTGACATGGTTAGGTTCACAAGATAATGAAACAAAACAACATATTAACGATATGGTTCGCCATATTATGGCATTGAAACGTACTTAATTAGGTATGACCTCCCTTTTTTGTTTTAATGTTTGATTGATTAATTAGAAAGCTCATTTGGTATTCATACCAAATGAGCTTTTACTTTATAGTTTTTGAAGGATACGCCGTGGTTAAGGAAGTTGTTATGTTGAAACATTCAAGTTTGGAAAGAAAAGAGTTCAAGCATGAAGAACTTGCACTAATAAAAAAACTTGATTTCAACGATATTGAGATTATTAAGCCTGATAATCTTGGACAAATCTTAATTTGGACTTCTAAACTTGCTGAATATCATCATGCTCAATTTGTTGAATTTAGTCATAAGTTAGATATTGTTGATGAAATAGAAGAGCGAGAAGAGATTAACAATAAGATTAATTTTTATAGAAAAAGTAGAGTTTTAGAGAATCATATCAAGGATTTCTATCTAAAAAAGCTATTGGATCAAGGAGAAGCGACAGTAAAGGGATATATCAAACATCCGATTAAACAGGATACAAATTACGCTGTAATTTCTTATCACGGATATCATTTTGTTAGTTTTGCTACTCCAGAGATTATTGAAAAATTTCCCTTACATTTTATTGATTTTGTACAAAGTGAAACACCAAAGACATTAGCAGATATACACTCTGATGAAGCTGTACTGCTATCAACGGTTAAGAATTTTATAACGCCCTTTAAAGAACAATATAAAAAAATAAAGAGTAAAAATAAGGAGATCAAAGAACACAATACGGTCGTACATAAAATTTATATAAAAATTAAAAATAAAGAAGCAACTTTGCAAAAGCCAACAGATTCAAAGCCTAAAGAATCTAGCCCCAAATCTGATGAAAAGATTACTTTACCAGTAAAAATGAAGCAGGTAGCTATTCAGCAAAATATAGCTTCACAAGAAAAGTCAATTACTGTGATTAAGAAGCGAAAATTTGCTTTAAATAAGGATAAGTAAATTTGTAATTGTAAATTATAAAGAAAATCCCCCCTAAGCCTTGCAACTTAGAGGGGTTTTCCAGTAAATTCTACGGTACGCAGTTATTTGATGTTAACCCATCGAATAACGAAGATCATAAGGTTTGGCGACCGTTATGATTTCACCAAAGGCTGGTACCTGAACTCTATTTTCACAATAAACAGTGTTTAGATCAAGTCTCAAAATGATAAGTCTTCGTTAATCCGTGTTTTAAATCATCAAATAAGCATCATAGATCGAGCTTTGCCTGCTTCTGCGTGTCCGTTTTAGGGATTGGCATGCGTTGCATGTGGAGGGAATAAGTGTCACTGGTGCAACGTAGCGATAGTCGAAAGGCTAAACCGCTACAGGGGAATCTCACAAAAGCGGAGCGTTAAGAGTAGCTGT
>NZ_VPEK01000086.1:0-3955 GCF_013417145.1 Acinetobacter sp. YH16044 | reverse complement strand
CTTTTGCTTTTTCTTAAAGTCACGCAAGTATTAACCAAAAAATTGCCCCAACGAACTGAGCGAAAGCGAAGTTCAATAGAGTTTGAGCGAAGCGAAAACCAAGGGCAATTTTTCAATTTGCTCTTTTTAAATATATTTTAAATATTTTAAATCTTTTCAGTCCCCTGTATGCCTTATACAGTAAGGGTTTTAAAGCTTAACTATGACGGATTGACTACTAACTATGACGGATTGACTACTAACTATGACGGATTGACTACTTAACTATGACGGATTGACTACTAACTATGACAAGTATATATTTGTCATATATTAAAAATTAATGGTTTTATTTTGAATAAAAATCACGTTGTAAAATCAAATCAAGTAATAGAAGCCTCATATCAATTAAGTGCCGTAGAGCAACGAATTGTCTTAGCTGCCATTTCACGGATTCCAAAAAATCAGCCTATTACAGATGATGAGCTATATCCTGTTAGTATCAATGAGTTAAGGCAATTAGGTGTACATGAAAAAACTGCATACAGAGATTTAAAGGAAGGTATTAATAGACTCTATGAACGATCTATTAACCTCAGTATTGATGACAAGTCTATAAAAATGCGATGGGTACAAGAAGTTCAATTTCTAGATAGTCAAAGTGTCATTGGTATTCGTTTTTCAAAACCAATTCTGCCTTTCATATCTAATCTAAGTAGAGAATTCACCAAATATGCCCTGTCAGACATCGCTGGAATAAATAGTGGGTACGGTATTCGTATTTATGAGCTACTTGTTCAATATCGACAAATAGGTAAGCGTGAAATTTCAGTTGAGAATTTGCGGACAATGCTTGAGCTTGGTAAAAAGTACCCTTTATTCGCAGATTTCAAGAAACGAGTAATTGATACTGCTATAGACCAAATAAACGAATGCAGCCCTTTAAATGTCACTTATGAACAGAAAAAGACTGGTCGTAAAGTTACTAGTATTATTTTTTCATTTAAAGAAAAGACTAAGAGTATTAGTCATCCGAATACAGATGTACCTAAAGAATTTTATAAACTAACAGATGCTCAAATTAATATGTTTGGAAATCAACTTTCTCGTTTACATGAACTATCACATCTAGCACAGCAAGGTGAAAGCTATGATGATTTAGCTATAACAATTAAAGATATGTTGAGAGATCCAAAACAGCAAAAACAGTTTTTACCTTATCTAAAAAACTTAGGCTTTAAACTTTGAGTTTATTGGAGAATACACTTATTGTATTCTCCAATACGTATCGTTAATACACAGTAATACAATATGAAAACAAGTACAAAATACAGTGTTAGTGATGCTGCAACACTGTATAAAAAATCTCGGGCCACACTCTACAAAGATATAAAAAACGGAGTATTAAGTCGTGATCATGATGGTTCTATCGACTTTTCAGAATTACTTCGTGTCTATGGTGAGCCTTTTGGTGGAACAAACTCAAAACGTCTTGATACGTCTCCAAGACAAAACATTGATACACCTGAATACACTGATAATACAGTTGTTGAACTCAAAAATCAGATTGAGTTTTTAAAGAAACAGTTGGAAAAAGCAGAAGATCGGGAAACGAAGGCAAATGCTCGTATTGACACGCTACTTACACTTATTGAAATGAAGCCACCACACGCCAATATAAGCACGTTTACAGAGCAGCAATCTGACCAGGATATAGCAACAGATCCTCGGTCAAAAAAACCAAATGAGGGCGGATTGACTACTCAAGAAATTAAACGCATTCCAGTGCCGGAGCATATTGAACCAGAGCCTGAAAAAAGGGGCTTCTGGAGCCGTTTTTTCAAGCCCTATGGGTGATAGGACTATTTAATCAGACTAATCAAAACCGTGGAACATTGATTGTTTTTTGATCGTGAAACATGAAAAATCATAAAAAAAGCCCGAACAGGGATGCTCGGGCTATAAACTAGAAACTACAGCGTTGAATTATAAGGATAATTATACAGCATTTCGTATAACGTGTATTATGTTAATTTTAGAGAAAGTTAAAAATATGAGAAAAGAGTTAAGAGAAATATTTATTCATGGATGTAATGAAAAAATTGACAAAAAAGGAGATAGCGTAGGTTTATCTTTCTATGCTTTTTTCAAGAATAAGAATGATAATCCTGAGCTTTTAATGGAAGCAGCCAATTGGTGGATCATGCAACATAAATTAGATCATTTCGAAAAAGCCGTAAAAATTAAAGCTCTTGTTTTAAGTGAGTCTTCGCCTGACTTAACATAATGGCGGTTATACGAAACTTAGATGTTAGAACCCATTTAAATTAATGAGTTATTGAATAAGTGAAACCCTCTAAGTAGACTTTTAGAAGGTTGTAAATCTAGGGAAAAGGCTAAAGATGCCGTTGATTGAGTATTACGGTCTGCTATTTGAATGGCACGATAAAAAAATGGAAATAGTCTATCGAGGGCGTGAAATTACTTTTGAAGAAGTATGTAGCGTTTTTCTTGATCCAGAGCTGATGTCCTTTGACGATCTTGGTCATTATGACGAGCAACGGCTAATATCAATTGGTCTGAGTAATCGTGGTAGACTACTAACAGTGGTTTGGGTTGAACGTGGTGATGTTGCAAGAATCATTACTGGCTTTGAGCCATCGCACAATCAAAAGCGGAGGTATAACCATGCAAAATGAATTAGAACGTTATAAAAATTTTGACCCTACCAATGCGCCAGTAGTAAAACCAAATTTTGTGAAAAAATTACAAGAACGCCATGCCACTGCTCAAGCAAAGGCTTTTGATGCAGATGTTGTAACTTGGCTAAGCTCTCAAGATAATGAAACAAAACAGCATATTAACGATATGGTTCGTCATATCATGGCTTTGAAACGTGTTTAATTAAAATTTAGCTCGATACTTTGAAACATGGCTAAAGCCATGTTTCAAAGTCGGGCAACTTTGCGCTTGCTGTAATTTGCTTAGCAATGAGAAAAACCAAGCAAAGTACCGATCATCTAGTATTTTTCAGGATCATTAATGAATTTGCATTTCTCATAAAGCTTTTTCGTCCGCTTACGCTTGATAATGAAGTAGGTCGAAATTTTAATGTTGCTCAGTCGTTCGTAGACATTCACTCGGCATCTTACGATACATCTAGCTATACATATTAGTTATAACAAATTAAAATTAATTAATTTTTACTTAAATATGAATATTATGAAAATACTAATTCTACTTTTTTCATTTACTATTTTATCTACTTCTACCTTAGCAAATAAATACGACTGGACATATATCCCACCGCCAAGTGTTAATTTTCAAAGTTACTCTCAAGGAAATCAGCAACTTCAAAATGGTTTAAATGCTATGGCTGATGCCGTAGTTAATTATGCTAATAAAAAACAAAATAACAGTACTACTTCTTATAATAATGTTGGTAACTTCACATATGGGAGTGATGGTAGTTCTTATTACAATACAGAAGATCGTTCTTACGGTTCAAATGGTTATACTTATTACCAAATAAATGAAAATAATGGCTATGGTTCAAATGGTTCCGTATACAACAGCGTCGGGGATTATCTTTATATAACTCAGCCTGACGGTAGAAAATTTGTTTGTTATCAATCTAGTGTGAATACACAGTGCAAAGAGAATTAATGTTCGACTCTTTGAAATATGGCTTTAGCCATGTTTCAAAGTCGGGCAACTTTGCGCTTGCTGTAATCTGATCAGTAATGAGAAAAACCAAGCAAAGTACCGATCAACTAGTATTTTTTAGGGTCGATCTGACACCAGTCATACGTTTTTTCTTTGACATTATTCGGTTCAAATGAGTAACACGGCTTTTTAGTCATAATTCTGACTAATGTTTTCCCATCATGCTCCTCGATTTGTAACGGATATTTTTTTAGTACAGCCATATCTGCTCTACGTGCATCAATTTCGTCTTTGCTTGGTATGTATAAGA
>NZ_VPEK01000085.1:0-4047 GCF_013417145.1 Acinetobacter sp. YH16044 | reverse complement strand
GATGTTATTTTAAATCAATCTAACTCAAATATTTTAGGCCATTTTCTCCAACAAGGCGATCAGCTTTATATATCTACAGAAACTTTACAAGACCTTAAATTAACTTTACCTGCTGATCTGCAAACTAATCCTGCAGGCTACTATCTTTTAGAAGACATACCTTCAGTCAAATATAAATACGATAATTCCAACCAGAAAATTTACCTTGATGTAGATATTAAAGCACTTAAACGAACTTCCTATTATCCTGCATATACTATTATTGAACCTGTCAAACTTGACCCAGCTCAAGAGCGACCAGGCGCTTTGTTTAATTACGATTTCTATAGCCAGTATTCCGAAGATTATTTCAATTTAAGTGGAACCCATGAGTTTCGTGTATTTGGCTTAGGAGAGGGAGGAATCTTAAATTTATCCTCAAATTATAGCTATACCAAAACAGATGAAGATTCCGAATTAAATGCTTTAATTCTAGATACTTATTGGCAGCGTGATTTACCTGAAAAAATGCTTACTATCAGAGTGGGTGATGATCAGTCCAAACCATTGAGCTGGAGTAGGTCTACCCGCATTAGCGGAGTAAGTCTTTCTAAAAATTTTGCTCTTCAACCCTATCAAATCACGACTCCCTTGGAATCATTTAAAGGTGAAGTAAGTTTACCATCCACAGTAGATTTGTTTATTAATGGGCTAAAGCAAACAACTCAGCAAATCATACCTGGTCAATTTGAAATTGAAGCGATCCCTATTATTACTGGAGTTGGACAAGCTCAAGTAGTTGTGACTGATATCAATGGCCAACAAAGAGTTCTTAATTTTTCTTTATATGGAACTAATCAACTGCTAAAGGAAGATTTGAGTGACTGGTCATTTAACCTAGGTTATACACGTTTAGCATATGGGGAACGTTCCTTCAAATATGATAAGGATCTGGTTACTAATACCAGTTATCGGTATGGTTTAACACAAGATTTAACTGTAGAGACACATTTGGAGTTAGCGCCTGATCTGTACTTGGGAGGAGCAGGATTTATCCAAAGACTAGGAAACCGCGCAGGTCTGTTAAATGCAGCATATTCTTTTAGTGACTATCAGGGATTAACCGGAGCTATTTATCAATTAGGATATAACTGGAATTCTAGGTACTTAACTATCTCTTATAATACGGCTCGGCAGTCAGGCGAATATTACGATATCGCGCACCTAAATGGTTTAGCATTTCCTCAGCGATCTGATCAATTTTTTCTAGGTACGAATAATAGGTTAGGCCAGTTCGGGGCAAGTTATATTTATCAAGAACAAGATTGGGATTCAACTAACGAGTTTTTAACATTTAATTGGTCTTATTCATTCCCTAACAATTATTATCTCAACTTAAGCGCAAATCATGATTTAAATGGATCAGATACCAGATATTATTTGAGCTTGAATGTTCCATTAGAAAAGAGACGAACCGTCAACTTATCCTATCAGCAAGATCAGGAACAAGAGAAGCTGTCTTTTAATGCGCGTCAGTCCGTCTCTCGTGATGTTGGTGGGTGGGGATGGCAAGTACAGGTAGATACGGCTCAGGATAATCGAAATATCCAGACTCAACTTGCCCGGATTCACAACTATGGGGAGTGGAGTTTAGGCGTACAGGAATTTAAAACCGATAACAGCTCTTCTCGAATAGCCAACGGTACATTAAGTGGAAGCCTGTTAATGATGAATCGAAGTTTATTCCCAATGCGTAGATCTTTTGATTCATTTGCTTTGATTTCAACCTCTAATATCCCTGAAGTACCAGTGAAATTAGAAAATAGATCAGTAGGAAAGACCAATAGAAACGGAGAACTGGTCGTCACCTCACTGAATCCTTACCAAAATAACAAGATCACAATCGATGCATTAGAATTACCTGCTGACTATTATATTGAAACAACAGTAAAGAATGCTGTACCAAGGTTTGGTAGTGGAGTCTTCATAGATTTTCCTGTTTACCAGATTCAGGCGATTCAAGCAGTTATTAAACAAAAAGATGGAAGCGTAATTGAAGCCGGGTCGAATGTCTGGGCAAGTCCAGATTTAAAGTCCTCAATACCAGAGCCTCTTACTGTGGTTGCACATGATGGTATGATCTATATGGAAAACCCTAAAGTAACTAAATTCTTTGTAGAGCAAAAAGACAAAATGTGTAGCTTTGAGATAAATGGTTTAGATACCCAGAAAGGTTTAATTGATTTAGGAGACTTGCTATGCGAATAATGAGCAAAAAAAAATCTCCTTTTTTATCAAGCAAAAATTTAACTTTAATGTCAGGTCTATTTTTAGGTTTGATGATTACAGGTGAAAGTCAGGCTGCTAAATGCAGTATTTCTTCTACCTCGCTTGATTTTGGTGAGGTGAGTCCTGCATTAAGTACGACTTCTACCAATATTACTCTTCGTTGTGATCCACGTTCCATAATGAAAACAAATATACGTGTGTGTTTGACCGCTACAAGTTGGCTTTATAATGATACAACCCGTTATATTTATACTAATATTTTAGGCATACCGAACCTACTTCAATCTTTGAAATATAATCTTTTTTATGACCCCGGTTTTACTCATTTAATCCAATCGCGTGATCAATTAACTGCTATGGGTTGTAGAGACTATACAATTACGGGTGGTAAGCAATTGACTGAAGTGATCCCAGTTTATGGTCTTTTTTATCCAGGACAGACAGGGGCTGCTGGTAATTACAGATCCTCTACTTTATCGCTTGAAATCCTTTATGATTTTGAAAGAAATGAGAACTATCCTAACGGCTATAACGCTAGTAATTTAAGATATTCGGATACGGCCAATATGAGTGTTTTTGCAGAATATGAGAATGTTTGTGCATTACTCTCAACAACAGATTTGGATTTTGGTCAAATTGATAATTTGAACAGAGACTTATATACAAGTGGTCAAATTTCTCTGCAATGCCCTTCACGCACTACTTGGCGAGTAGGATTAAATAATGGCAAATATGCTCTGAATAATCAGAGAAGAATGTTTAATGGCAAGGATTATATAAATTATGATTTATACTTAAACAGTAACTTAACTCAAAAATGGGATAGTTCTAATAACAGGTCGCAAGGTGTAGGAACAAATGGGCAGCAATCAATCTCTGTTTACGGACATGTCCCCCAACAGCCTCTCAAAAGTGCAGGAAACTATAGTGATACTGTGACGGTCACTTTAACGTATTAATATGTAATCGTAGCAACCACAATATCATTATATACACCCGCAGGAACATTCGTGGCGCCTTCATTAATTTTTGCCCAGATTTTGAAGTTCTGATCCGTACCAGTTCCCGTACTTGCAAAATTTTCTTGAGAAGAGCTTCCCCAAACAGTTTTAAATCCAGCATCCTGATAGAGCTGATACGGAACCTGGATAGAATTGTCTTGTGTATTCTTTAAAGTCTTATCGCTGTTTAAAGCAATCGAGTATGGAGTATTTTGACTACAACTAACATTCAAACTTCCTGAGCTAGTTACATGATTTGTTGATCGTTGAATAGATCCAAAATCAATAGATTGAGTCTGAGTACTCTGGATCTCACAATGTTCTGTTACGGTAAGTTGGACAACAAATTCAGATGAATTTTCATTTTTTTGGGTATAAGCAATTGTAGAAAATAAGATAATGAAACTTAAAAAGTACTTCATTTTTCTCATAACCTTTCCTTCAATATCTTACTTTCCTTACTTGCAATAATATAAGGTATAAGAGCTCCATATAAAACATCTAAATCATAACTTTCAAATTTAAAATATCAGAGTTATTTCCATATTTACCCTAAAAATTTCTTATATAAAGTAACCCTACTGCGGAAGGGTATAAGTATCCTCTTCAGGGCATTATAAGTTTTTTTTAAATAACTTTAGCAACTCGATAGACAGTTGCAACTCCACAATTCACTGCTTTGGCAATTTCTTCCTTAGTCATATTGCCAGCTACTAGCAATTCCTTTATTCGTTTGTGCTTAGCCTCATTGGCTTTCTTACCTGTTGGCTTGTAACCC
>NZ_VPEK01000084.1:0-4090 GCF_013417145.1 Acinetobacter sp. YH16044 | reverse complement strand
AATAATTAAAACTAAGTTAAAAACATTTAAAAACCTTAAAATAATTAAAAACCTGAATCATGAAAAATTGCCCTATGTTTTCGCTACGCTCAAACTCTATTGAACTTCGCTTACGCTCAGTTCGAAGGGGCAATTTTTGGGTTAATCTCGTGATAACTTCAAAAAAAGCAAAAGCAACTCGGAATTCGCTTCGCTCATAAGTTTTTTATACTCGCTTCGCTCGACCTAGATGCAAATTAAATCTGTTCGCACCCTCCGGGATGCTCTGTATCTAAGTCTGAGCAGTAAAGGGGAGCTTGTAATCAGAGAAAGAGCAGGGCAAAATTTTGATAGTGTTCAATCGCTCGTAGACACTCGCTCGGCTAATCCCTGTTAGCCTCAAAAAGAAAAGCACAAAGCGAACGGAGTGTGAGCAACATAACGGTAGATCACTTATTCCCCCCTCTGATTACTGCTTTTGCTGAATTGGATTACATATTCAAGTCAAAATCATTTCTCGGTTGTGGCTGTTTGAGTTCATGACTTGATAATTCAATGCTGTTTTGTTGTTGTGATGGGTTTTTAATTTCGTGAATATCATTTTTGATCGTCTCAAAGCCTTTCAAACATGATTGATATAATTCTCTTGGTTCTTTGAGATGGGAATTTCTAGGCTCTAAAATCTTCTCACATTCAAGATATCTCAACATTCTTCGGTCGTTTTTGATGATTTCATCTAACTTTCTACACTCGCTGTGAGTGAGATTTTTACTTGATCGATTTATGTATTCTTCTATATTTTTAATTTTTTTACTCGTTAAAACAATCAGTTGTATTTGATTCTGATTTTTATATGCTTGCTGTTGTTTTTCACTGATTTCTTTGTGATAAGCAACATAATCGGGGTAATAACCGTCGCTTCTTAAATATTTAAAATCAAGAGCTGGCTTGGGTTTGAGTCGAATTTCTGTTATTCCGATTTCTAGTCGTTCAAGTTTTCGATTAATTTCGTCAAGTTCTCTAGAGTTTTCCCAAGCATGTTGATCTGCTTGCTTTGCATCTGCAAATCTTCGTAGAAGTCGCTCGGAACTTTCAATTGCAAGATTTTCGAGAGTGCTCTCTCGATGTCTGATTGTTGTGTGCTGATTGTTGTTTGAATCGGTTCTAAATTTGCTGTTACTAAGTTGCTGACAATGATTTTTAAATCCAGTTGACTCAATGATTTGGTTAATTGCTGACTCAATTGGATTTTCAAGTTTTCTTGAAATGCTTGCTGTAACTGCTCGGAAAAACTCCCCTGTTCGATTTTGGCTATTTCGGATTGTTGTGCTGAAATCAAGGTTTGCTGTTGTTTGAGTTGAGTTTTTAAGCTCTGCTCTACTTCGCTGTATTCGCTCAAGATTGTTTTTAATGAATTGATTTGTTGAATCAATAAGCTGTTTTGTTCTGATAACAAGTTGTTTTGCTCTGTTAAGAAGTGGTCGATTTCTGTCTGCATTGCTTACCTCCGTTGGATTTCCAACATTTTGATTTGATTTCTGATTTGCTGACTGTTCTGCTGAATTATTTGTTCTTGTGCTTCGATGGTCTTTAGATTCATGCTGGCTTGATAGCTCAGATAAAAACTCATTAAAAGACTCAGTATTCCAAAGCTGATTACCCCCCAAAGAATGTATTTCGATCTCTGATTGCTTAGCTTTTCTGAAATCAGTGTTTGTATTTCGCTCTCGATCTGTACGCTTTGGTTCGCTATCGCTTGCTGTACTTGGGTTTGTATGCTCTTTTGTAGACTCTGCTTGTCGATTGAAAGGCTCTGCAACTGGCTGTTGATGTGGTTCTGTAGAGCCTGAATTGAGGTTGAAAACGAATCTATGCTCGATTTCACTTTTGATATTTCCGTAATATCTATATTCGCTAGTTTTTTTTGAAGTGCCTCTATTTGCTCCGTATAGCTCGCTGTTAGCGTTTTTATTGCTTGGGGTGATAGAAACCCTAGCTCGGTCAAAATCGAGCTTAGGTGCGATTCTATGGTTGTTGTCGTCTGCTGTACTTTGCGTAAAAGCGTGGTGTTGTTGATTATAGGCTTCTCGCTTTGCTCTATAAGTTGCTCGAAGTTGCTCAGCGTCTGTGAGAGCTGCTGCAAGCTCACTTGCAGTTGGTCGGCTTTCTGCTGCTGCTCTGAGATGCTCTGAATAAGATCCAATTTCGAAGTTTTCATGATAGAAATCACCTTTTATTCGATGTTTTTTGCCGTTGTTGAGAGTGACCGTTAGAGACTCTTTATTTGGTTTTATCGAGTCGACTCCATCTAGTTGTTTGATACAGGTGATTATTTCCGCTCTATTTTTTGCTGTGTTGGTTTTTAAGAGGGTTTTCACGTAATTATCAATTGCTTTGTAAAATTGCTTTTTGGGCAAGGTTTCTAGCTCTTTGCTTGAGAGTATTTTTTTTGCTTGAGCATTAAGCTTGGCAACGTGGTTCGGCTCTTGTGTCGTGTGCATTAGCAGCAAATCGTCAGGGCGTGACCACTGGTATTTTGTGTTGAAGTAATCCCGTAATGAGTCGAAATGTTTCTCATGCCCTGGGGGCGCAATGTTGAGTGATTTTCCACTCTGTAAATCAAGGCGTGGTACTAAAACATGAATATGCTTTGAGCCATCATCATCCGTATGTTGAACGGCAAACAGATGATATTGAGATGGGTCTAACCCTGAGAAAGCATGTTGTTCAAAGTCGGTTAAAACCTCCCTGATCTGCTCGTCTGTAGGGGCATCATCCTTTGACCAAGCAATCACGCCACTGGTGTATTTCCACAGATGGGGGCTTGCATCACAAATGGCGTTAAATGTGGTTGCATCACCTCTTAAAACTTCAATGCCTGCACGCACATTGCCCATGTGATCAAACTTATCGAGTAAGTATGCCGATGCTTTGGCAGCATTGCCTTTGCCATGATTCAAAAATTTAATATGCACTTTCATCATCCTCAGCCAGTTGTACTGAAGACAACTGCTTTTTTAAGCGTTCAGGGCTTTGCCGACTAATTTTAGGTAAGGCAGGGAAGACTTTTTCTAGCTCGGTTTGAATGCCTTTTAAAACAAGCAACATGTTAAAAATATTTAGTTTGCGTTGTTCTTGAGGATCTGCGTTCTTGATGATATTCAACGCTCGTGCAATTTGGTTTATGTTGTTGCCGATTCTTGATAGCTCTAGCAATACATTCGGATCAGTCTTTTGATAGCGTTTGACTACCTCAATCACTGTTTTAATTTTTGTTCTTGTGGGTTTTATTTCGTCTTTGGTTTGTTGAACGGTAATCACATCTTGCATGACTTCACGCTCGATTAATGAATGAATGAAGTCAGTGAAACTTGTATTTTCCTTTTGCAGGTGTTGCTCCAGTTGCTCAAACTGGAGCTGTGTGAGTCTAAATTTTTTTGTTTTATTTTTTACCATTTCGTGTCTCGTTAAGAGCTTTTGCTTTTGGGGTCTTAGGGGTGAAACCCCTAACAAGTCCCTGAGTCCAAATTTTCGAAGAAAATTGTGGACACAGGTAGGCTTGCTTGTCGCATTGCCCCTTTTATTTAGAGCTTATTCTGTTTTGCAAAGATCAATAATTTTTTTCTTAGATAAGTCAATAAAAAGGTTTATATGGCATCAAAATGTGCTGAAGGTCATATATGTATTTTTTAGAATTCGGTTCAATGATTAATGCATTAAATTTTTTTTTCTGAAACATGCAGAAATTGAACCAATTTAAATCCGATTTTTTAAATTTTGCTACGCTCTGCTTGATTTACAGATTTTGTAGATTTCACAGGTGCGGGTGGATGGATTAGCGACGCTAGCGCACCATCGTGATTAAGTTGTTACTAGGGGATATTGGCAAAGCAACAGCGTGATGAGTAGTTCAGCTAAGCTTTAAATTGTATGTTGGGGAAACCCTCGCAGAGAAAAGCTGCTGTTCGGTTTGAGAACGTGCCAATGCGATGTGTAGATCGTAATCTCAGCCTGAAGAGAAAGTACACTTACTCTTTGCCGATCGACCGAGACGTGGCTCCGTCAGTCCGATAGATTTTCGGGAATACTTTAAGGGGGATAATTAGCCCCT
>NZ_VPEK01000083.1:0-4127 GCF_013417145.1 Acinetobacter sp. YH16044 | reverse complement strand
GCTCTCAACTTCTCAACTCGCCCCCAAAGCGTCGCACTTCGTGCTTTGGCTTTGGAAACGGTTGAGAGAGTTTCGGCAATACTCTCCCTAAAGGCGGTCATTTAAAAAAATGACGCATCCTTTAAGTATTGCCGATTTACCGCATATTCTTTTGGCTTCGGAGCCACGTATATCGGTCGTATCCGCACATAGCTTTGCAAACTATGCAGACAAGGACTAAAGGTCTTGCACCTCTCCCCACACGCTCCCTGTCGAAGTATGGCGGTATCTCTGCGAGGGTTTCCCCAACATACAACTTAACCAACCTATACAACTACTCTTAACGCTCCGCTTTTGTGAGATTCCCCTGTAGCGGTTTAGCCTTTCGACTATCGCTACGTTGCACCAGTGACACTTATTCCCTCCACATGCAACGCATGCCAATCCGTAAAACGGACACGCAGAAGCAGGCAAAGCTCGATCTATGATGCTTATTTGATGATTAAAAACACGTATTAACGAAGACTTATCATTTTGAGTCTTGATCTAAACACTGTTTATTGTGAAAATAGAGTTCAGGTACAAGCCTTGTGGTGAAATCTGCACGAGTTGGTAGCTCTGCTGATCTTCGTTACTTGATGTTAGCGCATCAAATAACTGCGTACCGCTGAATATAAAGCGAAAGCCCATTGAGTTTCAATACTGAATGGGCTTTTTCTTTTTCAGATGTTTGTTATTTAGGGTCTATCACGCAAAAATCTTTAGCATTTCCATATCCGCACTGTTCTTTCATCACTCGGACACACGTTTTAGATTCTCCATCGACTTTACAGCTTCCAAGATCAAACTGAATGCCTTGCTGTCTTAGGCTCTCGATCTGCGGGATATTTTCTAAAGGTTTGATATAAACACTAAACAGCCAAATGATGCCAAGCATAAGAATGGCGAAAATGCCTAAAACGATAGTGATGATTTTCCATGAAAATTGATCACTGGTTGATTCAATCGAGTTTTTTAAATGTCCAAGTGCTTTGGCGGTCTTAATAAGCTCCGCTGTACCCTCCTGTAAGCCCGTATTTAGCGATTTTGATACGGTACTATGGGTTTGCCCTGCTATGACCTTTTGAATGCGTTCTTCGGTGATTTGAAGCTCTTTAACAGCCTGATTGACTAGGTTCTGCTGTTGTTCTGCAACTGCCATCAGTGCATATAACTTTTTTTCATCAGGTGTCATCGGCTCATCCCCTTATAACTCATGGTTTTCTGTTGCTCTCGTTCTAATTTCTGCTGTTCTTTGTACTGCTGTAAGGCAAGTTGTTTGAAGCTGTCAAAATCAGCCTTAAAGCTCTCAATACCCTGTTTAATTTCTTTGTCTGAAATTGGGCTGTCTTTGAGTTCTTTCAGGTCTTTTTTCGGGTCGCCTAAGTCTAGTCGCTCAAGCTCTTTGTAGGCTGTACGTGACTGTTGCAAGGCTTCCCTGATTTCAGGGTCTTTGGCTTGGCTTGGTAATAATTTTTTTTCAGGTTCTTTGTCTATGCCTTGCTCTTTATAGCTTCGCATATCAATACGGCTGTCAATTTGGTGTTTTTCTAAATGGCTGTTGCATAAATCTGCCCATCTTTGGCGTAGGTCTTTAATATCAGTTTTTCGTTCCTGGTAACTCTTGCCGGTATTGTCTTTTTTAGCTCCGCCACGTTCAGGATTCTTGCTGTTATAGCGTTTGAAATATTGCTCCGGATCTCGTTCGATTCCATCTTGCAGACGTTCATTAAACATCAGGTGGACGTGGGGCTGATCGTTGCCGTCCATTGCTTTAGGGTTATGAATCGCAAATTGATACGGATATTTTGAGCCGATCTCGGACTGAATGAAGTCCTCAACCAGTTCTAAGCGTTGCTCGGCATTCATTTCTCTAGGTAGGGCAATTTCATATTCTCGATAGGTACTGCCATTTTTGCGCTCGTAAAGGTCGGCTGCCTGCCAAAAGGTAATCGGATTATGTTCAGCCCATTTCGGCATATTTCCATAGGCACTATGTTCAAGGTCGGTTTCTGCCTGCTCCTGTTTCAGCTTCTTTTCTTCATCCCGATCAATATATTCGGCATGCGGTGCTGCTTTGCCTGCCTTACCGACTTTGACACTTAAACGAGCAATCGCCATTAGGTCTTATCCTGTTCCTTTTTTCGGTTACGTTCTTTTTTAAACGCTCTTTGATCAAGTATCGAAGCCCACATCATAATGATGATAAGTAGCGGTGCTGCGATCACGCCAAAACTAATATCTTTGATTTTTCCCAATACCTGTTTTAGTTGCATGCTGTTGCTCCTAGCTTTGGTACTTCTTTTTTTCATTCAATTTTCAATTGAACGAAAAAAAGAAGTTTCAGGGTTTTAGGGATGAAGTCCCTAACGTGCTTAGGTTTCTCAATGAAATTGAGAAACGTCTAAGCGCGCCATCAAATTTTTGATGGAAGTACAGGCGACAATCTCTAGAACGACTTTAACAAAATTACGTTACTCGAACGTAAATATTTTGTTATCGTTCTTTGAGTATTGAGCCTGTGCTTTTGCGGTATCTGAATTAATGGAATTGAATATGAATAATGATTGGCTGTCTGAAAAAATCACCTATATTTCTGCTTTAAAGAATCCTAGTGATGCTCAAAAACTTTTACTTGAATTAGCCAAAATTCAGTACAGAACACCCGACCAAGAGAAAAAGATCAATGCCTTGATCAAAGCTGAAAAAGCCATAGATCGAGCAAATAAGCAAAAAGTTGCAGTTAGAAAATTATTGAATGCTGAAAAGGAAGCTGAACGTAAAGCTCGTACACGTCATCTCATTCAATTAGGCGCATTATTTGAAATAGCTAACCTAGATCAACGTGACCCAGCCGAATTACTTGGCGTTCTTCTAAAAACTGCTGAAATAGACCCAAATGATATGAAATGGCAAATTTGGAAGGATTTAGGACAAGAAACCTTAAATCAGCGTAAAAAAAATAATTAACTGATTACTTAATTTATTTATTTGGTAAAATCAAAAACTTATTTTATTAAGTTTTATAGAGTTTTTTATGAAAAAAACAATTATCGGGGCATTAGCTGTTTCAACACTTTTACTTTCTGCATGTAGTACATCACAACCTATGTGGAGAAAAGCAGGAATTACTCCACACGATGTTAATAATGCTTTAGCAAAATGTCGCTATGACGTAGGTTTAGCTAAAGTAAATCAAAATGAAAAAGCTGAAATGATACAAGATTGCATGATGGCACAAGGTTTCAGATATACCTATTAATCTTTATAAAATTCAAATAAATAGGTTTATTAATGAAAAAGTTCATAGGTTTCATATCCATCGCTATTTTTTGTACAAATTCTTTAGCAGAAATCCCTGTAAAAAATAATAGTATCCCTTTCAATAAGCTTCCTATAGAAATTAAAGAAGCAGTCCAAACTAATTATATTGAAGCATGTCAAGGTATAGCTGAAGATGAAGAAATGGCTATTAAAAATCCAAAAATCACTTTCCATAAAGGATTTTTGGTAAATGTAGATTTTAATGGCGATGGACTAAAAGATTACATTATCCGATCTTCAGCAGTTACCTGTGAAGGTGCTTACTCTATGTTTACTGGAAGTAGTGATGGCTTTATAGATATCTATTTTCAAAATGAGGCAGGTAAATACAATCATGTACTTAATTATTGGTTAGGTCGTGAAGGTTTAGGACTTCAAAAATCAAAAGATGGATATCGTTTTATATCTGAATATAACAACAGTTATTTAGCTTGGGATAAATCTATAAGTAAGTTTATTTCATATTATGGTCCCGAAAAAAGAAAAGATATTTTGGACATAAATGATGAAAACTCTACGACTAGTCAAACTTCTACAGAAAAAGGTGAAGTTTTAAGACAAGCATTTAATTAAGATATACTTTTACTACTTAAATAGCCTAAGCAGAAAAGAGGGTGTAATATAATTCCGCCCTCTTACCCCCCTCTAAAAAACAAATGCTCTCAACTTCTCAACTCGCCCCCAAAGCGTCGCACTTCGTGCTTTGGCTTTGGAAACGGTTGAGAGAGTTTCGGCAATACTCTCCCTAAAGGCGGTCATTTAAAAAAATGACGCATCCTTTAAGT
>NZ_VPEK01000082.1:0-4162 GCF_013417145.1 Acinetobacter sp. YH16044 | reverse complement strand
TAGGATACATTTTGTTTATGTACTCAATATATACCACTGAAGTCTTTGATGAATGGTTCACCAAGTTAAAAGACCAGCAGGCAAAAAGACGCATACAAGTCCGAATTGATCGGGTTGAAGATGGAAACTTTGGAGATACTGAACCAGTCGGTGAAGGTGTCTCTGAATTACGTTTCTTCTTTGGACCAGGCTATAGGATTTATTACTGCAAGCAAGGGCAAAGGGTTGTTATTCTTTTAGCAGGCGGAGATAAGTCTACGCAAAGTAAAGATATAAAACTTGCCCTGCAATTGGCACAAGATTTAGAGGAGGAGCTATAAATGGCTATTAAACTTCGCAAATGGGACAGTGCTGAGCATCTTAAAACAGAAGAAGATATGCAAGCTTACCTACAAGCCTGTATAGATGAATCTAATGGTGATGCGGCATTCATTGCAAAAGCTTTAGGTAACATTGCTAAAGCTAAAGGAATGGCTCAATTATCACGAGATACAGGTTTAGGCCGAGAAAGTCTTTATAAAGCACTTTCTGGTGATGTAAATCCAAGCTTTGATACTGTTATTAAAGTGGTAAAAGCGCTGAATTTACGCTTAGCAATTTAAAAAAAACTAGTAAAAAAGGGAGCTTAAAGCTCCCTTTTTCAACTTCATATAACGTGTATTATGTTAATTTTAGGAAATCTTAGTCTTTAGCTAACATAATCTTCAGTTGATATTACTTGAGCATATGCAAATTCAAAAGCGGCCATTAATGTTGCATGGACATGACCAGCAGGTACTTTAACGCCATTAAATTCCAAGTCTAGTGTTGCACAAGCATCATGTATCACTTTTACCTTATAACCAAAATCAGAAGCAGCACGAACAGCAGCATCAACACACATATGCGTCATAGCACCAATCACGACTAACTCAGTCACTTGATTGCTATCTAAAATTTCTTTGAGATTCGTATTTAAGAACGCATTGATGTGATTTTTAATGATTACAGCTTCATCTTCTTGCGGCTTAACTGTGTCCTGAAATTCAATACCATTTGAGCTAGGTTCAAATATAGGAGATTCAGCATCAGCAATATGTTGCACATGAATCACTTGAGTACCCAGTTGATGGGCTTTCGCAATTACTTTCACTGCATTAGCAGCAGCTTGTTCAATATTTACCAATGGTAATTTACCTGTAGGTAGATATTCATTTTGTAAGTCGATAACTAATAAAGCTGATTTTGACATACCTATTCCTTTACTTAACTAATATTTGTTTTGTTCTACTTATGTTTTAAAGAAGTGGAATGCTTCCACTTCTTTAAGTCACTTTAGAAAGAAAGCGTTTCACCATCGATAGGAATTAAAACCTTATCTTGGATTCCTTTGTCCTTTACGTAATCTGCAAGCTCAGCACGTGTTACCGACATGTGGTTAATTGCATCCATGTGAACAGCAACCACTTTAGCATTTGGTGCTTTCTGAGTTGCATGATAAGTATCTTCTTTGCCCATAATAATGGATTCTTTAAAGCCATCAACCAAGGCGTTACCTGTATTCAAGACAATCACATCAGGTTTAAATGTTTGAATCGCTTGATCAACTTCAGAACGCCAGATGGTATCTCCTGCTACATAAACAGTTTCATGACCAGCAGCTTCAAATACCACCCCCATTGCTTCGCCTAATCCAGCTTTAAGCTTAGGAATACGGTACATGGCATCAGTACCATGTTGGCCACCAGTTTTAGTGAGCTTAATCCCTTCAAAGGTGGCTTGCGTTAATACACGGACATCTTTGAAGCCTTGTGACTGAATGACTTTTTGGTCTTCTTTATTCTGTACAAACAAGGGCATGTTTTTCGGAATAGCCGCTTGTGCTGCATCATCCCAATGATCTAAATGGGTATGGGTCACGATTACCGCATCTACACCTTCTAAAATCGTTTCGGGCTTGATAGGCAAATCGACTAATGGGTTCCGTAAATAGCTACGATGAGTATCGGGGAAACCTTCATAGAACCCTTTTTTAGCAAACATTGGGTCAATTAAAAAGGTTGTATCAGCATAGGTTACTTTAATCGTTGCATTGCGAATTTCTTGTATATGCGTAACTTTAGAAGTATCTCGCTGAACCACCTGATCCTTCGCATATAAATGGACTGAAGCCATTGCCAGAGAGAGTGCAATAACAGAGCTACTTAAAATTTTATTCATATTCCAGATCCAATCATTGAGTCATACTCGAATCATGATAGGAAAAATCAAATAATAAAATTGTCCTTAAGGACAATCATCGAAACTATTGGGACAACATGCTATATTTATTATTTTAGAGAGGTAGATTGAATGGCTATACCAGTGATTGGATTGTTCGTATATCCCAATATAAATCCATTTCACTTCTCTATCCCCCATATCATTTTCAATATCAAGATTGAAGATAAACGCTTATTTGATCTGAAAATTTTTTCTATAGATGGCCAACCCGTAAAAACAGAACAGTCTATGATGATTATCCCTGATGGTGGGATTGAACTCATTAAAGAGTCGGATCTTATTATTATTCCTGGATGGGATGATTTTAATCATGAGCCTGAACAAGTACTTATCGATGCCCTAAATTGTGCATATCAGACTGGAATTAGAATTGTAGGGTTATGCTATGGAACTTATGCATTGGCATATGCTGGTTTACTTGATCATAAAAAAGCAGCTACGCACTGGATGGCTGAACAAGATTTTAGTGAGCGATTTCCACAGGTTCAGCTTGATCATGATGCCCTGTATGTAGAAGACCAAAGGATCGTAACCTCTGCAGGAACAGGCGCAGCGTTAGACTGCTGCTTGTACTTGGTACGTGAAATCTATAGTGCACAAATTGCAAATAAAGTTTCTAGAGTAATGGTAATTCCGCCTCACCGTGAAGGTGGGCAAGCTCAGTTTATTGAACAGCCAGTAGCAGAGTCGAGCCAAGATGCACAAATTAACCTATTACTTGATTTTTTAAGAAAGAATTTAGCTTTACAACATAATATTGAAAGCTTAGCTGAACGGACACATATGACACGTAGGACGTTCACACGGCATTTTAAGAAAGCGACAGGTATGACCTTAGTCGATTGGCTGAATACTGAAAGAATCAGATTAAGTTGTGAACTCTTAGAAACGACAAACTTGTCTATCGAAAAGATAACCGAGCTTTCAGGTTTTAATAATACCGTGTCATTTAGAAAGAATTTCCGTGAAAAATATGGCACCAGCCCTCAGGCATGGAGAAAAGCTTTTGGGATCATTAATGAGAATAATCCGCCCCATTTAACATAATGGCTGTTATAAGAAATGAAAAAAACCTAGACCGAAGTCTAGGCTTTAAATTTTAAAAACACATAAAAATTAAGGCTATAGTCTCAATTTTTCAACTTCGTATAACGTGTATTATGTTAATTTTAGGAAAACTTAAAAAATGAAGAAATTACAAATCATCTTTTCAGTAATTTTAGTCATAGTAATTTTATGGGGTATACAATGGATGTTTCATGGTTTTCCAGTAAAACCTTCAAACATCAATAATGTAAAACCTACTGGAGATATAGAATCTAACTTAAATGCATTCTTAACTGACACAGCTTTACCACGAATAATAGAGAGTTGTATTCCCTTCTATAATGAAGATTTTAGAAAACTAAATTCTCAGCTTAAAAACTCACCTGATTTAATTAAGGCTGATCACTTTAATAAAGCTCAATTAATAACAATTAATTCTGATACAAGAAAAAAAGAAGCCAACTTATCTACTGTAAATATTATTAATGAATTTTTTACTGTTTTAGATAGTCCAATGACTAATCCAGAAATGCTACAAAGATGTTTCGGAAATTATGGTTATACACTTCAAGACATGAGAAGGATTAAGAAAAAATTTAGCAATTTTGCAAACTCAAATTAATTAGATACCCTGCATTTAACATAATGGTTGTTATGCGAAATTCCTAGCATATTCACCTTTTGTCTTATATCTTTGTTTTTACCAATAGGTAAAATATATTCATAACCTACATCGGAAAAGTAGGTAGTTAAGAAAAAAATTGCAGAGATTTATAAGCCTTATAGTAACGGGAGAGACTATAGGGCTTTTTATTTATCTTAATATTCATATACCTAATGGATTTGCTTTTCA
>NZ_VPEK01000081.1:0-4242 GCF_013417145.1 Acinetobacter sp. YH16044 | reverse complement strand
TCTTATGCGAAATTTAGGTCTTATCCCAAATAAATCCATTAAAAAGATCTTTATCTTTCTGCTTATTTTCTTCGGTCTTATTTTCCGTATTTAAAAATTGCTCAAAATCGGCTAATTGCTGTTTAAACGATTCATCATTTTTTAATTTATTTAAAGCCCAAGCTCCCAGTAGAATTTTACGTCTCGTATCATCTTTACGTTGCTGATCAGAAACTTTCTTTTTTTCACGAGCAGCAATAGCTTGTTTTTGTGCTTTTAGTTGTCTTAATCGTTCTTCTTGCTTTGCAATTTTTTGCTCTAAAGTTTCAACACTCATACCATCACCATCTCAAGGAATCCCCCTCAAGCATAGGTCTGTTTGAATTGAAATTCAAGACAGCCCATGCTATCGTGGTTTTCCCGAAGGGCGCACTTAGCCATTGGATTTCATCCAATGGTGCGACAAGGGGTAAATCCCCTTTGTAATCCCCTGACCAACATATACATGTTGGTAATTTCGATAAATCGAAATAAAGAGCAAAAGCAAAATGGCGATATATCATTTTTCAGTTAAAACGATTAGTAGAGGTAATGGACGATCGGCCGTTGCTTGTGCTGCATATCGTTCAAGTGAAAAATTGGTATGCGATTTTTATGGAAAAGAACAAGACTACACAAGAAAAACTGGTGTCGAATTTACAAAAATCTATGCACCTGAAAATACAAATACTGAGTTACTCAAGCGCCAAACACTTTGGAATGAAGTCGAAAAGGTTGAACGTAGAAAAGATGCATTACTTGCAAGAGAGTTTGAGATTGCATTTCCCAGTGAGTTAAACGCTGAACAGCGTGAAAATATGCTCAATGAACTTTGCCGAAACCTCGTTAAAAAATACGGTGTCATCGTTGATGCTGCTATTCATGCACCTCATACAGACAGTGGAAGTGATGAACGCAACTACCATGCACACATCATGTTCACAACCCGAAGTATTAATGAGCAGGGTGGCTTTTCAGCAAAAAAATATAGGGACTTCAGTCGTGACAATGGCACAGAAACTGTAAGCCACTGGAGAGAATCATTTGCAGAGTTATGCAATCATCACCTGGAACAAAATGGATTTGATGAACGTGTCGATCACAGAAGTTATGAAGACCAGGAAAGTGACCTAGAAGCAACTCAGCACGAAGGTCCTCAAGCGACATACCTCCGGAGACGAGGGATATTTACAGAAATTAGTCTGAAAAATGATGAAATTAAGCTACGTAATTTAAAAATCAAAAAGGTCATCGCACTGGATGAAAACATCAAAGTATCTGAGGATCTTGTTCAAAAAGTACGAAGTGAGCTTCAGTTTCAATACTCTCAAGCTGAGTATTCAGAAAAAACTTCTCAGAAACTTTATGAATTCCAAAATGAAGAATTATCAAAATTAACAACAAAATTAGACACGATGAGTTCTGCAATATCAGAACTACGCAAAAAAGAGCCTTTATTTTTTAAAACAAAATGGATCAATCAAATAAATGACCTGATCGACCAACACAACACCCAACTAGACATCCAAAAGCATATTTCTGGTCTTAGTGAAATAGAAAAAAAAGAGAGATATTCTGATCATTTAAATAAATGGACAGAAGAAAATCAGCTGCTCCAGCCTAAAAAGTCTTTTGCAAAACTTGACGAACCGAACATCACTGTTAAACAACGAAAACTTAATGATCAAATTTCAAATATAGATCATCAAATTTCTGAAATATCACGCAGAGAAACTGAGTATCAAGAGTATGTACGCGATCAAAGACTGGAGATCATAAATAGTTATATATTTGAAGAAGATAACTATGGAAATAAATACTTTAGTCCTCAAAATGGTGAAAAACAAAAGCGACTATATGCAGAAGAAATGGAAGATCTAAAAATCCAAGAATTGCATGCGGCTTTTACAAAAAAAATTGAGACCGAAGCGCAGCAAGAGTTTTCCCAAAAAATAGCAATACAGCTCGAAAACGACCGAAAAGATCGTGAATCTAGAGAACAGCAGTTACGTAAAGAACGAGAGCAACAAGAACAACGCTATGCACAAGAACGAGAGCAACAAGAACATTTGGCATTTTTAAGACGCCAAGAACAAGAAAAACAGCAGAGAAATGAGCCTAAAAAGCCAGAAAATGACAATAACCATGACTACACGCCTTAGCAATCCCATTTAAGCGCAAAAAAACGGGGGTTTTAGCGACTTTTGATAGAAATACAGTAAAACTATAGTTGATAAAAATAAAATCGCTTAGAACGCAAATGAGAGCCTTTTAGCGAGTGTCTACGAGCGACACAACGAAAGGTTGCTTATTCCCCCTCTGAAAAACCGTTTTTTATTGAATTACTGAGGACAGTGATTAGCGAGTGTCTACGAGCGAAGTATTGATGCTTTTGCTCGTCAAAAAGCATGAGCATAGCGAATGCATTATTCATGTTTTGCTTTTTGAATCCTTGATCATATATGCAAAAAACTGCCCCCACGAAGCGAGTGAAACGAGCTTCAATAGAGTACGAGCTTTAGCGAGTACCAAGGGCAGTTTTAATAACTCACTTTGGAAATAAATTCCCTTTTATTCTTTTAAAAAGCTTTTAAAAGCTTTTAGACCCTCTGAAAACCTTATGCAGCAATAGTTTCAAGCGTTAAAAGGGTACAAATAGCATGATAAAGGGTACAAATAGCATGATTTTATCGTTTAAAAGGGTACAAATAGCATGATTAAAGGGTACAAATAGCATGATAAAGGGTACAAATAAATTATTGTACCCTTATGTTTATTGGTGTACATTGTTTTCTCATAAGGGTACAAAAATCATGTTCATTTTTTATAAGGTTTGATATCTGAATGAATAAAGAAAATAGTTATGATAAATCTTATCCAGTAACAACAATGGCTATTCAAAACAAAGTTACTGAATGCTTTAAAAGCATGTCTGTAGATGAAAAAAGAATTTTAATTATGGCTTCTCCGATTGCTAGAAATATCGATGCAAGTGAACAAGATCAAATCTTAATATCTGCTCAACAATTTGCTGATGACTGTGGTATCAAAGTCAATTCTGCTTATAAACAAATTGAAAATGCGTCAAAAAAACTAGTAGATCGGTCCTTTTCATACGTTAATGATAGGGGGAAAAAGGTCTACTCTAACTGGGTAATTGATGCTACTTATGAAGATGCAGGGATATCTTTAAGGTTTACATCTATTGTTTTGGTGATGTTGAAAATTTTAGATAAATACAATCCATACACTCGTTATAAAAAAGATGTAGTTCTAAAATTAAAAAAAGACTACTCAATAGACTTTTACCATTTAGCGAAAAAAAATCAGGCAAAAAATGGCTTTGAATTAACGCTAGATGAAATGTTTACAGAGTTTGGTTTACCAGAATCTTATAGAGATTTGAGGAACTTAAAACGAAGAGTTTTGAAGAGCTCATTAGATGAAATTAATGAATTTACCGATGTAACAGTTGACTATAGTCCAGTTAAAAAAGGACGTTCTGTTGTCGGCTTTAAGTTCACTGTGAAAGAAAAATCTAAGCCAAAATTAATAGCTCCTGAGCGAGATCCAAAAACAATAGATATATTCTGCAACCTGTCTGATGCTCAAATTAAAAAGTACAGTGCTATTTTATCTAAACTTTCTGAGCTATCAGACCTAAGTAACTTCCAGGACTATCCTAGTTTTGCCCTTTGGATTAGTGGCATCTTACGAGATCCGAAAAGTGTAAGAGAGGAAACAGCAAAGCGGATTTTTAAAGCTCTTCATAGCAAGACGGATTTTAAACCATGAAAACTAGAGCTGAATTAGATGCAATGAGCCATCAAGAACTCAAAGACTATGAGCAAAGTTTACTTGCTCTGTGGACACCAAGAATGGCTATTGAAAGTGACATTGAAAGGTTAAGCACTAATCGCAACGAATTATTAGAAATTTTTAATCAATTAAAAAATCCTGATGCTCCTGAAAATGAGCGTTTAAAAAATTCTATTTTATCGCTCAAATATAAGATTGAAGATTTAGAAGATAAATTGGATGATCTTATTCAAGATAATCGCTTAAATCGTGCAGATTGAATTATTCAGTTTATTTAATTAAAACCGTGAAACATTGATCAAAGAATAGGCGTGGAACGTGAATAGTCACAAAAAAGCCGTTCCAGTGCGCTGAACCCTGGAACGTCTTAGTATAAGTTTATGATTTATATCGAATAAAAAACAG
>NZ_VPEK01000080.1:0-4254 GCF_013417145.1 Acinetobacter sp. YH16044 | reverse complement strand
ATTCCTTGATACGGTGATGGTATGAGTGTTGATAATTTAGAGCAAAAAATTGCAAAGCAAGAAGAGCGTTTAAAACAGCTAAAAGAACAGAAAAAAGCTGCCATTGCACGTGAAAAAAAGAAAGTTTCTGATCAGCAACGTAAAGATGATACTAGACGTAAAATTCTACTGGGTGCTTGGGCGCTGAATAAGTTAAAAAATAATGAATCTTTTAAGCAGCAATTAGTCGATTTTGAGCAATTTTTAAATACGGAAAATAAGACCGAAGAAAATAGGCAGAAAGATAAAGATCTTTTTAATGGATTTATTTGGGATAAGACCTAAATTTCGCATAAGAGATTTTATGTTAAATATGTAGTTAATTTTCTTAAACTTATTATATATTTAAAAAATATAAATGAAGATATGGCATTAGTAATATGTATTATCATGTGATTTTAGAATTAGGCGAAAAACATCATAAAAATGCGTGGGATAAAGTTGAAATCAAATCAGATTTAACAGATTTAGAAGATTTGATTTGTAAATATGCTGAACCTTACCAGGTTGGGAACCCTATATTAATAAATGGGCGTACAATTCCTATTGAGCATATTGAACGTTTACGCATGTTTTCTAGTGAGATATCTGGTGAGGTTTTAAAACAGCAACAAGCTGCTCAACGAAGGGCTGAAAATCAGGCATCTAGTGTTGTTATGATCGGTTTTTATTCTAATGATTTAGAGTCCGCGATTCTTAAACAAAAAGAAATAACAGAAGAATTAATAACATATGCAAAAGGAACTAAAAAGCAAGTTCCTAATTTATTAGGTAAAGAAAAGAAGGTTACCCCATCTAAAGTATTCATTGTCCATGGGCATGATGATGCATTGATAAATGAAGTAAAAGCTTTTTTATCAGCTCAATTAATTGAGCCAATAGTTCTCAGAGAACAGCACGATGCTAGCCTTACAATCATAGAAAAGTTAGAACGTTACACAAAAGATCCTTCTATTGGGTTTGGGATAGTTTTATACACACCTGATGATCAGGGAAAAGCTATTGGGGAGGATGAGTACAAATTAAGAGCTAGGCAAAATGTTGTTTTTGAGCATGGTTTATTAATAGGTTTATATACTCGTGAAAAAGTAATCTGCTTAGTAAAAAAGGAAGGTCATATTGAAATGCCAGGAGATGTAAATGGTGTCGTATATACAGACCATGGTTATAAAGACTGGCGTATGTCTGTGGCTCATATGCTAAGTGATGCTGGATATGATATTAACTATAGAAAAATTAATTGAAACATATAAAAAAGGAGCTTTCGCTCTTTTTTATATGTTTCAATTTGTACCTAAATCTAGGTTGCAATAAAAGATTTTGTATTAAGCCCGTGTGGCTTTCTTGTAAGCCACAGCAAAGTATCCTTGTGATATAATGCATATCGATATACAATATATTATATGAAGGGCATCTCAATTGATAAAAAGTTTTAAGTGCGAATATACGCGTCAATTATTTGAAACGGGTAAGAGTTCTAAATTTTCAGCTATTTTGAAAGTTGCTACCCGAAAATTGACGATGCTAGATGCAGCAGTAACTTTAGATTTTTTGAGATCTCCTCCAGGTAATCGATTAGAAAAATTAGAACGTGATCGTTTAGGGCAACACAGTATTCGTATTAATGATCAATGGCGAATCTGTTTTGTTTGGACGGATAATGGACCCAGTGAGGTTGAGATAGTCGATTACCATTAATTTTGAGAGGTATATGTATGATCCATCATAATGGTATGAGAGCTGTTCACCCAGGTGAAATTCTTAAAGAAGAGTACATGCTCCCACTAAATTTAAGCTCTACTGCTCTAGCTAGAAAGTTAGGTGTAACTGCAGCTCGAATTAACGATATTGTATTAGAACGTCGCGGTATTACTGCTGATACAGCTTTGCGATTAGCACGATTCTTTGGTGGAGATGCTGAAAGTTGGCTTAATTTACAACATCAATATGATTTGAAAATTGCCTATGAAAAAGCTGGTAAAACCATCGAACAGACTATTAGACCGTATGATGATTTATTGGCATTTGCATAACATTTTAATTGTATATGAAGTAGAAAAGCCTAACTAATGTTAGGCTTTTCTACTTCATATAAGAGATTCTATTTTAAATAAAATTTTGTTCCAATTAATGTGTAATCATCAATTGGACCTTTATTCTCTATCCTTCTTTTTAGAGCATTAGTAAATTTAATAGTGTCGCTCATTGTGACTTTACTGAAATTTTTTCTTTGATCCCAAAAATGATATGCACCATCAGACATTATAAATACTGACATTTCTTCTCCATATTCATCTTTTAAAGAGTCATAGGGGATAAATGTATAGTCATTATCTAAATCAATGAAAGATGAAATCGCATTTGTTAAAGTACTTTGACTTATCTTTTTTTCGTTTAACTCCTTTTTACTATATATTTTTTTATCAAGTAACTTTTGATATTGAGTATGATCATTCGTAAGTTGAATTAATTTAGTATCTTGCTTGATATAAACTCTACAATCGCCAATATGCCAAATGCTCAAACCACTATCATCTAAAAAACAAAATGAGAGAGTTGTAGAGGCCTTAATGTATTCAGAATTTTGACTTTGAATAAAATTTTGAAAATTGATTTTGAGTTCTTCTTTTAAAGAATGTTCTAAGTATTCGTGACTAATTTGTTGAAGGTTTTCAATATAGTTACAAACGAAATAGGATGCTTCTTTTGCACCATGATATGAGCCTAAACCATCAGCAACCCCAAATAAAAAGCCATTACTTTTTTTAAGAGGCACAATTAGTGAATCTTCATTCTGTTTACTTCTTTCAGGCGAAAATTTATCTCTTGCTTCTGAAAAAGATGAAACGCAACTTAATGTAATTTTCATTTTATCACTCTTAGAATATCGTTTCTGATTTCAGCAATCGATTGATATCGGAACCTAACCGTTTGGGAAGTACACTTATTTGCGATGCTAGCTAGCTCTGTTATGTGTAATTGTGACATGACCACGCCTAGTGCAAAAATGTCAGAAAGATGCGAATAATGCGCAGCTTCTTCAACTTCAGGAGCCATGTATCGTGTTGTTCCAAGACATAGACCAATTGCACTCATAACATCGTTAGGATGTGCATTAGGAGCTAAATTTTTAATTAGTCCAAAATCTGAAATTTTATATACTCCATTAAAAAGTAATATATTTTCTGGTTTTATATCTCTATGAACTAGTCCTTTATTATGAAGATATTCCAAACCATCCAGAACATCTAGAATAACTTTAATCTTTTCCTCATTAGAAAGAAGGTCTTTTTTAATTAGCTTATTCAAGTCAGAATCAGCAAGATCCATTACAAAAAATGGAGCATCGCCTTGATGGACTACACAAATAGAAACTATATTTTTGTGAGTACAATTTGTCTGATATCTCATTTCCTGACGGAATCTTTCTAATAGTTCACCTTCAGAAAATAGAGAAGCTTCAGCAATATTTTTTTGTGGAGCAAATCGTTTTAGTGCATATCTAAAATCACATGTAGGTAATGCCACTTCGTATACTTCACCAAATCCTCCAGCTCCAATTTTGTCAACAACTTGGAACTCATAACTTGAGTGTCTGTAAACTTCCAAAATTTATGCTCCTACAAACTTAAAATTTTATAAAAATAATTAGGTATAAATTACTTACTATATTTTCTGCATTTTCTCATAAATTAATAAAAATTATGATTAATATTTGGAATGAAATTTTTTTGTTATAGACAATTAATTTTAAGAAATTCTAAAATTAACATAATACACCTTATACGAAATGCTAATTTTTACTTCTTATAATTCAACAATATAATCCATTTCGAAAAACCCCTGACTGTGAACAGGGGTTTTTTACTTGATTTTTCATGTTCTACGCCTAAATATTAGGCAATGTTTCACAGTTTTACTTAAATAATCTGAATAATTAAATCTATATAATTTCAGCGATTATCTTGAATAAGATTATCCAATTTATCTTCTAATTTTTTAATCTTATATTTGAGCGATAAAATAGAATTTTTTAAACGTTCATGTTCAGGAGCATCAGGATTTTTTAATTGATTAAAAACCTCCAATAATTCTCTGCGTTGAGTGCAGAACCTTTCAATGTCACTTTCAAGAGCCATTCTTGGTGTCCACAGAGCTAGTAAACTTTGCTCATAGTCTTTGAGTTCTTCACAACTCATTGCGGCTAATTCAACT